>CALVUW010000047.1 GCA_944363695.1 uncultured Bacilli bacterium
AAACTTTATTAAAACCAACTTTTAAGTTTTTGATACCGGTTCTTTCCTTTTCGCTCTGTTCTAATGACAATAAGAAATCTTTAGAACCACTACTTATATCGTGTAATTGGTCAAGTTCTTCATTATACCCACGTTTAATTAAGTTTCCTTCTTTTAAACTAAGTGGTGGATCTTCCTGAATACTTTTATCTAACAAGACATATAGATCATCAAACGTTTCTAAGCTATGATCATATTGCAATTTTTCTAAAATATCTTTTATAGCTGGTAGAACTTTTAGACTAGATTTTAGTTGGATCATATCACGTGCATTGAGATTGCCATAGCAAATCCGCCCTGCTAATCGCTCTAAGTCGTAAACATCATTTAAAGCAGCCTTTAAATCATCCCGTAAAATAAATTCTGTCTGTAACTTTTCCACAAAATCATATCGTCTATTTAATTCTGCAATATTGGTAAGCGGCGATTCTATGTTTTGTCTTAAATATCGGCTACCCATGGCGGTTTTATTTTTATCTAATAACCATAAAAGGCTATAAGTACGTTCTCTAGAACGCAATGTTTCGGTTAGTTCCAAGTTTCGTTTGGTATGATTGTCTAATAATAAATGTTCTTTTTCTTGCTCTACTATTACTTCTTGCAAATGATGCAAATCGCCTTTTTTAGTAGAAACCAAATACGATAATAAATGTTTAACACCAGTAATCAGACGAATATCCTTTAAAGATTGATAAACATAAGCATATGTTTTTTCTTCATATAAGTCATCATAAATCGAAACACTAATATGGTAAGTAGTTCGCAAAATATTAATAAGTTTCCGATCCACTTTTTGACTAGCGATGATCTCAATAAAACCATGACGAGTAATCGTACGTAATAGATTATCTTGATTATGATCTAGTAAACATACTTCGATTTTACCTGTTGAAATATCAGAATAGGATAAAACATAACAGTAATCAAAATCATAAATAGAAGCAATAAAATTATTCGTTTTAGCGTCAATTGCATTGTCTAGTCGGGTTCCTTTGGTGACAACTTGGATGACCTCTCTTTTTACCATGTCTTTAGTCTGTTTAGGATCTTCCATCTGTTCGACAATTGCCACTTTATAACCTTTATCAACCAATTTATCTAGATAAGATTGATAAGCTTTGAAAGGAATTCCACACATAGGTACACGCTCTTCTAATCCGGCTTGTTTACCAGTTAATGTTAACTCTAATTCACGTGAGACCGTAATGGCATCATCAAAGAACATTTCATAAAAGTCACCCAAACGAAAAAAAATGATACTATCTTCATAGGCATCTTTTATATCTAAATATTGCCTCATCATAGGACTTACTTTACTTCTATCAACTTCACAACGTTTCATCTTGTTACTTCCTTTACTACATGTTACTTATATTATAAAGGAGTTTTGATGGTAATACAAGGAAAAACATGGTAAAATAATGAATGGTGATACTATGGAAAAACCTTTAGCTGTAAAACTTGCCCCTACTTCTCTTAGCGAAGTATTGGGTCAAGAACATTTAATTGGAAAAGGAAAAATTTTAACAAATTTAGTAAAAAATAAGAAACTATTTGCGATGATTTTATACGGAAAACCCGGTATTGGAAAGACTTCTATTGCAACTGCTTTAGTTCATGATTTAGGGATACGCTATCGTTTTTTAAATGCCACAATCAATACGAAAAAAGATTTTGATATAGTGGTAGAAGAAGCGAAAATGTATGATGGTATAGTTCTAATTATGGATGAAATTCATCGCTTAAATAAAGATAAACAAGATTTATTGTTACCCCAAATCGAAAGTGGTTTAATTACACTTATCGGTATGACAACTAGTAATCCCTATCATGCTTTAAATCCAGCAGTTCGCAGTCGCTGTCAATTATTCGAATTACATGAACTAACGACTGCTAATATCTTAGAAGGAATCAACCGGGCCTGTGTTAGCGGCTATTTACCGGATATTCAAATTGATGAAAAAACCAAAAAATATATTGCTGATTTAGCTGGCAATGATTTACGTTTTGCCTATAATCTGCTAGAAATTTGTTATTATGCAACGGATAACAAATCAATTACCATAGAAACAGTTAAAATGATTCATAATAAGCCGGTATTTTTTCATGATAAAAACGGAGATGGCTATTATGATGTGCTAAGTGCTTTTCAAAAATCCATTCGCGGTAGTGATGTCAATGCAGCCCTTCACTACTTAGCTAGATTAATTATGGCTGGAGATTTAGATAGTATTTTTAGACGGGTGAGTGTCATCGCCTATGAAGATATTGGTCTTGCCAATCCGGGTATAGGTCCTAAAGTTATGGCCGCGATTGAAGCTGCTAAATTAGTAGGACTGCCAGAAGCTCGTATTCCTTTGGGAACGATTGTGATAGAAATGGCTTTATCTCCTAAGAGCAACACTGCCCATGTAGCGTTAGATGAAGCACTAGCTGATATAGAAAAGGGAAATGTAGGAAATGTTCCCAATCATATCAAAACAAATGCCAAAGACTATAAATATCCACATGATTTTCCGAATGCTTTTGTTAGACAACAATATCTTCCTGATAAGTTGAAAAATAGAAAATATTATCATCCTAAAAATTTAGGATATGAAGCTACACTAGAAAAATTCTATCGATATTTAGAAGGACTTAAGGAATAACATGATTTTATTTCGCCTTTGGCGTTACTTCCAAGGCTTTCTAGTTCTTGGATAGAGTATATGGTTTTACGACTCCGTTTTTCTTGTATAGAATAATTTAAAGTTTTGCTTTGTCCTTTTTGTTGTGATACTAAATTATACTAGTATCATTTTTGTTTTTCTATTTTTAAACGAATCCCCTTATAATCAAAAAAAGCAATGATCTTATTGCTTTTTTTGGTAAACTTTGGCTTGCATATCAGGTGCTTGATTATTTTTAGCTTCCCGCAATTTTTTTTGCTGTTCGATCGCTTGAAAGACCAAACCGCGATAATATAATAAGTTTTTATCTTCTATATCTTTTAAGGCATTATCAACATCATTTGGCTGAAAATGAATAACATGTCCATTGCAAGACATCACTTGTGTATGTTTCAATCCCATAATCGTGGCTGTTTTAATTTCTCCAAAAATATTATCATGGGAAAAAACAAATTTCCTCATAATTTTTTTAGAACTAATTTCTTCTCCACGAGAATTAGTAATTGGATATCTATCGCCTAAAGTATTAACAAATTCCATCACTTGATAGAATGGTAAATCTGATTGTTCACAAAAATGATATAAATCAAATAAAGGTACCGGCTGATTATCATTATGTTTTTTGTTTTTGTACTCTATTTTTAAGATTCCATACATTTCTTTGGCAGCACTTTGAACTAAACGACCATATTTTTGTTGAAATAAAGACAAAGCTTGTTGCCGTTCTTCTGGGGTGCCTTTCGCTAGTATTAAAGCATTTTGTTCTCTATTATCCTTAATGAATAGTTTAACTAGAGGAACATTTAAAGAATGTTCGTTACAGAATGAAACTAGACCTTTTTCACTTTTGTCCAATAAGGCTGTAAGAATATGTTCATAATTATTAAATTCTGTTGATGGTTCAGATGAGATGGTAGATTCTTGTGAAATATTAGAATCTATAGAGCCTTTATGTTGATACTGCTCATATAATATATCATTATGACTAGCTAGTAATTCTAACGACATTGTAAACTCTTCTTCTGTACAACCGGTACTAGCACAAAATGCTTCCAAGGTTGTAAATGGTGAATTAATATACATTGAACAAGTAAGACGAGCAATTTCCATCTGTTCTTTGTTTCTGATATCGATTTCAGTATAGTCACCAACATATTGATGGACTCTTTCTTCTAATTTTTCTAGTAAAGTGACATACGTTTTAAAATTAGGATCTTCTTGATGATTTTGCTGTTCAATTCGTAGTATTTCTTCTAATTCCCAGGGCTCTAATTTTTCTTCTTGAGCAAGAATCGTAATATAATTACGTGATAATCGATTGATCGGATTCACTAATTTTTGAATAATTCTATCTTTTGAATACATTAATTGTTCCTGATGTAATTCATCTAGTTTTTGACTAATTAAGGCTTGGATCTGACTATTCTGTTGCGTTTGATGCTTATTAATATTCCAGATGGTCATTAATAAAGTTTCCTTTGAATGACATTGAATAATTGCCGACATATCCCTTCTTATTATTTCTTCTGTACTATTTACAGCTGTTTCCATATATTCTCCTCTTTTCTTAAAAGTATGCCTATTATAACATACGAATTTGAATTTGTCCATTAAGTATTTAAAATCAACAATTCCAATACCATTAGTGCTTCTATCTGTCCCGATTTGATTTGAAAATCAAGATTTGCTAACTTTTTGATAAAATCTTTTACTTCCTGATACTGATATTGTCGGACAAGTTCTAAAGTCTTACTAATACGAAATGGATGTACTTCTAATCGGGTAGCCATCTCATTACGAGAGACGTGTTGTTTTTCTAATAATAATACTTGATACAATAATCGATATTGGCTTTCTAATAAACCAATAATGCCATAAATTTCTAGATCTAAACTTTTCATTTCTTGATATAATTGCAAAGCTTCCTTTTTATTCTTTTCAGCAATACATCTAATAAAGGCAAATGTTAATGATTCTTTATCAGCAATTGGCTTATTTGTAATATTTTTAACCGCTTCGCATGTAATCTTTTTATCTTCTAAACAATATAATTTCAGCTTATCACATTCCTGAAAAGCCTGCTCAGTTCTATCGCCTATTACATCTTTTAATAACGGAATTACACCTTTTTCCAGTGAATAATCTTTTAACTCTGAACGAATAATAGCTGTAATATCGGTGGTTAATTCCTCTACTGTAATGAGTTTACGTAACTGTTTTACTATTTTCTTTCGTTCATCTAGCTTTTCGGCTGTTAAAATCAATAATACATCTTCACTAGGATGCGCGATATAGTTGAGCAAATGTTCAAGATGATAATCTTCCTCTGTCGCTTTTCCTTCTAGAAAAAGGCAGTGTTCCACAATGACCATTTTTTTATCAGTTAAAAAGCTAATCGTATCAACATCTTCTAGGGCCGGTTGTAAACCAGTTTCTTCCCAATCATAAGTGTTTATTAATGCTTCATTAAATTTTAGTTGTTGTTGATAAGCCGTCGTCTTTTGTTTCAATAAGGAAACAGATGGACTAACCAATAGATAGACATTAGGCTTCATTGGCAAGTAAATCCTTAAGTAGTGCTTCTACTTCTACCAAGTGGGCTTGTGTTTTACCACCGCCTTGCGCGAAAGTAGCACTACCTCCACCGTTGCCTGCTGATAAAAGAGCAGCCTGTTTTACTAAATAACCAGCATTAACTTTTGTATTTGTACTGCGGCAAAGGAAATTAACACTACCATCTTCCCGTAAATTAGCTATTACTACCACCATCGGACTAGCTAAATTACATAAGCTATCAATTAATACTTTTAAAATATCCATCTCTTCGTTTTGGAAAGTGATAAATAAATAAGCTTGATCCCCTACGTGCTTGATTAATTGTTGATATTGATCTAAGTTTGCTAATTTTTTCTGTTCTAATGCTTCTTTAAAGTTTTTTTCTAATGTTTTTACTTCTGATTGAATATAAGATAATTCATTTTGATTAAAGACAATATCTTTATAAGACGTTGGTTTACTATTATCAATATCTACATCAAACGTTAAATCGATATTTTCTTTTCTAGCGTTTTTAAGAATTTCTCTTGCTTTTAACAATAGTTTTACCATTTCATCATTATAAGGTTGAATAATATCAAATAATGTTGCTTCAATTTTATTACCGGTTACTGCTTCTATACGATACACATTGCTACCTTTCGTTTCAAAGTTGAAAATAGCAAATTTCTTAATATCTTTGGTATTTGCAATATGAGTTCCGCCACATAATTCGATTGATTTATCAATTTTAACAACACGTACTTTACTATCGTATTTTTCACCGAACAAAGCCATTGCGCCTAATTTTTTAGCTTTATCTAATGGCATAATCTCAGTAGATGTAATGCAGCCTTTTTGGATAATTTTATTGACAAAGTCTTCGACTTCAATCAATTGATCATCACTGATTTTATGTGGACAAGTAAAATCGAAGCGTAATTTATCTTGATCAACATAACTACCAGCTTGCGTAATGCTTGCATTAACAACTTGCTGCAAGGCATATTGCAAAATATGAACACTACTATGATTGGCTTCAATCGCTTTTCGACGATCTTTATCGATAACAACTTCACAGTCATCCCCGACGGTAATCGTACCATCTAATAGTTTTACTTTATGAATATGCTGACCATTTGGTCCTTTAAAGACATCTACTACTCTAGCTTTAAAATCTTTACCAATAATCATACCTGTATCAGATACTTGACCACCAGCTTCTGCATAAAAACAGGTGCGTTTTAAAATGATATAGCCATCATGATCTAACGTTTTTTCTAAACTGTCTTTGCTAACGATTGCTAATACGTTACTTTTTAAGCGATATAGACCATAGACAAATGTAGATTCTTTTTTAAAGTCCATCAATACTTTCTTTTGACTTGCCATTGCTGTTTTAGAACGAGCACTTTTTTTCGCTTGCTCTTTTTGTTTTTGCATATAAACATGGAATGATTGCTCATCGACACGATAACCTTTTTCGTGGGCTATTTCAACGGTTAATTCAATTGGAAAACCATATGTATCATATAATTTAAAAGCATCATAGCCACTGATAATTTCATCAGGTGTATTTTCCATAATCTCATCCAACCGGCGTTCTCCGGCTTCTAAGGTTTTTAAGAATAATTCTGCTTCTTGTAAAATCAAAGTTTGTACATAACCCATCTTTTCTGTTAGATATGGATAAGCCTCTTTCATCACTTCTACAACGGTCCCTACTAACTTATAAAGAAATGACCCATCAAACCCTAATTGTTTTCCATACCGAACACTACGGCGTAATAGGCGTCTTAAAACATAGCCACGGCCAGTGTTTTCAAAAACGGCACCATCTGCTAAAGCAAAAGTAATGGCTTTGATATGATCAGCAATGACTTTAAAAGGCGTTTGACCATCATACAAAACATCAGACATCTGTTCAATTTTATCAATGATAGGACGGAACAGATCGGTTTCAAAATTAGAATCAACTCCTTGGAAAATACAGCACCAGCGTTCTAGACCTGCTCCCGTATCAATATTTTTATGAGGCAATTCACGATAATCTTTCCGGGCAACGCCTTCTTTGGAATTAAATTGACTAAATACATTATTCCAGATTTCTACGTAACGATCTTGATCTTCATCTTTTAGAAATTTAGCAAAAGCATCATGATTAGGATCATATTTTTCTCCTTGATCATAGAAAATTTCGCTATCAGGGCCACAAGGTCCCTCACCAATTTCCCAGAAGTTACCATCTAGTTTTACAATATGAGAAGCATCGATTCCTACCTCTTGCCATTTTTGATATGCCTCTTGATCATCTGTATAAACCGTTATATATAATTTTTCTTTGGGAATAGCAAACCATTTTTCACTTGTTAACAATTCAGATGCAAACTCAATGGCTTCTTCTTTAAAGTAATCCCCAATCGAAAAATTTCCCATCATTTCAAAAAAAGTATGATGACGTTTTGTAATTCCGACATTTTCGATATCGTTGGTACGAATACATTTTTGAATATTAACAATTCGTTTTGATTCCGGAATAATACTACCATCAAAATATTTCTTAAGAGGGGTTACACCAGCATTAATCCACAATAAAGAATCATCATCTACTGGGATTAAAGAGGCACTTTCTACGTATTTATGACCATGTTCCGTAAAATAGTCAATCCACATTTTTCTTATTTCGTTACTTGTCATTCTTTTCATCTTTTACTTCCTCATTTCTTACGATTTTTTTAGCATCTTCTTCTAATTGTTCCAATGTTGTATTAATAATTTCATAATTATATTGATGATACTGATCTAAAGCAGTTTCCGTGATGTGTTGTTTTTGGGTGGATGTTAATTCATCTTGTTTCAAA
>CALVUW010000048.1 GCA_944363695.1 uncultured Bacilli bacterium
CTATCCATCTTGATAAATTTCTCAGGCTCTCTTAAGTTTCCTAAAAAGCCATCAACAGAAGTATCATTTAACCAGGCATCCATATAACTTCCCTCAAATGCTGTTTGATTATTAGGATTATAGGGTATAGCACTGATATTCCATTGCGTTACTAGCTTAACACTATTATCAGATGGATCAATACTTACTGCTCTCCATAATTTCCCGCTATACCAGATATAGTTATTTGGATTTTCTCCTGTAATAAACGTCTGTTCTGGATCCGTTGTATTAATAGCTCCATTTACTCCTACTCCTGCAAGAAGTGTTTCAGCAACTGTTTTATATTGTATCTTTTCAAATAAATACCCATCACTTGGCAGACTTAAATCATTATAATCTAATCCTACTCCCACTTCTATTGGAATACTTATCTCTTCCTTGCTATGATTAATTACATAGATTTTATATTCTTGGCTTTCATTAGCATTTATATTAACACCTACTTCACTTGGTGGTATGTCACAATCTTCTGTTACTACATAACCCATCTCTATTTCATTTGATATGGTTCCTTGATAATAGAAATTATATCTAGCCACTCGATTGTTGGTATTGGTTATTCTAACTGTAAATTCTCTAAAACTATTTGCTTCCACTACTAAAGTCGTAGAGGAGGTTCCATCTACGCTTAATTCATAATATAAATTCCCCGTTACAATGCTAATTGCATTTGCTTTTTCTTCTGTTACCGTAAACATCGCATAAGATATGTAACTGCCAACGGCTATACAGGTAATTAATATTACTAAAATAGCATACGTTTTAGAAATGTCTTTTCCAAGTAACCTCTTCATGCCAAACACCTCGTATTTGGACTTATTGAAAAGCTATTTACTTTTGGTAATGACCCCCCCCCTGGTTAACATATTGCTATCTTTCATACTATCACTACTTTCTGTTATTATATTAGCATAACATTATTATTTCTTCAAGACTACTATCTACACTTTACTACAAAATTATGTTACAATCTAGTTCAGAGGTAAAGTTATGAACGATATTTTAGAAATGTTAAATCAAAAACAGATTCATTATAAACTAATTCATCATAAACGTGTATATACGATTGATGAAATAAAAGCTGTGCAACTAGATAAAGAAGGAATAATTCCCAAAAATATTTTCTTAAGAAACGCTAATGGGAAAACACATTATTTAATTATCTGTCATCCAGATAAAAAAATCGATATGAAAGCTCTAGCTAGCAAACTACATAGCAGTCGGCTTTCTTTCGCTAGTGATCAGCGATTACAAAAATATTTAAATGTTGAGAAAGGATCCGTTTCTCCATTAGGTTTTCTATACGATCAAAATCATGAAGTTATTTTTGTCTTTGATCAAGAATTAGTGGACCAAACCATTGGCGTTCATCCTAATTATAATGATACGACCCTTTTCTTAGCTTGTAATGATTTGATAAAATTAATAGAAAATCATAACAATCAAGTATTAACTATTCAGCTATAAAGAAGACCGCCTTTTTAGAGGTGGTCTATTATTTATTATCCTGTGATAAAATCGCCAAAAAGGCATCTTGTGGAACTTCTACCGAACCAATTTGTTTCATACGTTTCTTTCCTTCTTTTTGCTTTTCTAGCAATTTTTTCTTTCGCGTGATATCACCGCCATAACATTTGGCTAGTACATTTTTACGCATTGCTTTAATATCAGTTCTGGCAATTACTTTCGAACCAATACTTGCTTGAATCGGCACTTCAAATAATTGACGAGGAATTACTTCTTTTAACTTTTCAACAATGGCTTTACCGCGTTTATAAGCCGCATCTTTATGAACAATAACACTTAAAGCATCTACAATTTCTCCATTTAATAAAATATCTAGTTTCACTAAATCACTGGTCTCATATCCTTGCAACTCATAATCAAAAGAAGCATATCCTTTGGTAATTGATTTTAAGCGATCAAAAAAATCATATACAATTTCTGATAAAGGTAATTTATAATCCATACAAACTCTTGTCTCATCTAAATAACTCATATTCATAAAAGTACCACGTTTATCTTGCGCTAATTCCATCACCGGTCCAATATAGTCTTTAGGGACATAGATATGAGCATTAACAAACGGTTCTCTAATTTCTTTAATTTTAGTCTTATCTGGCATCTTTGTCGGTGCATCAATCATTTTCCTACTACCATCTTGTAAGATAACTTCATAAATAACAGATGGACTGGTACCAATCAATTGAATGCCAAATTCACGTTCTACTCGTTCCATGGTAATTTCTAAATGCAATAGTCCTAAAAAACCACAGCGAAATCCAAAGCCTAAAGCTAATGAGGTTTCCGGTTCAAATGTTAACGCAGCATCATTTAATTTTAACTTTTGTAGGGCCTCTCTTAAGGCTTCAAATTGATTCGTTTCTAGTGGATATAACCCACAATATACAACACTTTTCATTGGTTTATAACCAGGTAAAGGAATAACTTTGTCTTTATCGTCCCATAATGTCATCGTATCGCCCACATGGACATCTTCAACACTTTTAATCGAAGCATAAATATAACCTACTTCTCCGGTAGTAAGGCTTGCTACTTCCTGTTCTTTTGGTGTATTGATATAAATCGCTAACACTTCATAACTAGCTTTACTTTCTAGCATGTATAACATATCGCCTTTTTTAATACTACCATCCACAATACGAACTGCCGTTAACACACCACGATAAGAATCAAACGTACTATCAAAGATTAACGCTCGTAAAGGATTCTGCTCTACCCCCTTAGGGGCTGGTATTTTTTGAATAATAGCGGTTAGTAAAGCAGGTATCCCTTCCCCGGTTTTGGCGCTAGTTAAAATAATTTCCTCTTCTAAAAAACCAAGATTCATCAGCTCTTCTTTTACTTTGGGAATATCAGCATTTGGTAAATCAATTTTATTAATAACAGGAATAATCGTTAAATGATTATCTAATGCTAAATATAGATTAGCTAACGTTTGGGCTTCTATTCCTTGGGCAGCATCGACAACTAACAATGCCCCTTCACAAGAAGCCAAACTACGACTAACCTCATAACTAAAATCAACATGTCCTGGTGTATCAATTAAATTTAATAAATAGGTTTCTCCTTCATATTGATAGGTTAGGTTAACGGCATTTAACTTTATGGTAATACCCCGTTCTCTTTCAATATCCATAGAATCTAATAATTGATCTTTCATCTCACGCTTAGAGATAGCATGTGTTTGTTCTAATATACGATCGGCTAATGTACTTTTTCCATGATCAATATGAGCGATAATAGAAAAATTACGAATATTCTGCTGTTTCATGTCAATCACCATCATTAGTATAGCACGAAAGAAAGCAAAAGAAAAAAGAAAGAGATGACTCTCTCCTTTATTTTTTCAAAGATAAGGTTTGAACAATGTTATTTTCATGAAGCTTAGCCTCTTCCCATTCATGTTTTTCTTCATCTTCTAGACTCGGTATGATGGCATCAAAATAATCTAAAATATCTACATTTTGATTTTCTACCTGCGCAATATTCGTTTGTAAAAATTCTTTTAGGGTTGGATTCACCTCAAATAAATCTGGTAATTGTTCTAGAGAACCACGCTGATAAAAATAGCTTTCCAAATCCATCTGATATAACAATCCCAAGTTAGAAATATATTGTTTTAATTGATCTTGCTTCATATTAGATGGTAAATAATTTTGTTGATAATATAAGAAATACCGAACACGTGGTGGATAACGATGACTAGGAATCCAGACATCTTCAAAGTCAACAAGATGACCACCATCTGCATTAATTAATTGATTACCACTATTCATATCATGAAAGATAATACCCCGTTGATGAAGTTTTTGTAATTGAAAGCTAACATCACGACAAGCTTGTATTTTCTGAGTAAAAGTATAGTTATTTTTACGATTAAATGGAACACTATCTTCAAAGAAAGGGCTGACATAACCATCAAATTCACCATCTACTCGTAATGAATCAATAGGATAGCCACTTTTAGGAATCGGTTGAAATAAAAGCAAATGATCAATCATTTTTTCTCTATCCTCTATTTGAAATAATGACTTAAAACATTTTAATACAACCTTTTTTTGTTTATCAATGAAATGGATACCATTGGCACCATTTTTAGCAGTTAATGGTTCTAATTCTTGCAGCTTATCTGCTACTAGCTCCATATAATTTCCCCCTTTTTCACGCTGCGCTTTATTATATCATATTTTTGGTGATAAGTAAAGTGATTAAGATGATGCAGAAGATTCCATCGCTTCACTTAGCATTTTAAATAAAGCATTCATAGATTCGTTAAAGGCGTTTTCGATACCATAGGAAATGGTTAAGCCCGCTTGCGAGACAGCATTATTATATTGCTTTTCCTGACTTTTTAAATAATCTTCAACACTGACGTCTTTACCTGCTGCTACATCTTGTTCAAATTGTTCGATTTGTTCGGCCGTTAACATATTTTTTTTATTTTGACTATATTCATTATATCCTGCTGCTTGCATCGAATATAAAATCATAAATAAAAAGAAGAAAATTAAGATGACAATTCTTGCTACACCACTCTTAGTCATTTTGTATCACCTCATCCAATACTTCTCCTAATAACAAGGTTGTTCTATACACTTCATCAATGGTATTATCCATTCCCCCTAGTTCTACTAAAATTGTTCGATTAGAAAAATCTTGATTATATACCCCATTGACTCCAGCACCTTCTTTTTTATAGATTCCTTTACTAAGTCCATCTATTTTTTGGTTTAAGCCATCAGCAATTTTCGTTGTAAAATCTAGGTTTTCTTGATAATTAGGATTTTCTAAGCCGACAATAAATAAAATTTTAGCATAACTGGTATCGTTTACTTGTAATGTAGTTTTATCATAGCTAATCGAATCGCGATGAAGGTCGATAAAGTATTTTAAAGAGGGATACTTTTGTTTAGCCTGTTCCATAAATTGTTTAGTAACTTGATAACTACCTGCATAGTTTAAGCCCAGACTAGTCCGTAAAGCTGCAACACTGTTTTCTTCTACTACTACTTGGTAACCTCGTTTTTCTAATTCTTCTTTTAAAATATAGTTAGCCATCATGACATTTGGTTGAACATTATATTCTGCAAAAGATGTGGCTTTATATTCTTCTGTTTGATGGGTGTTATAAATATAGATAGTTGGCTCTTCTACTTCTTTAGGATTGGGATCTTTTAGAGTAGTTGTAGCTTCTGGTTCTTCTTTTATTTCATCACTACTAGTCATGCCTTTATAGTTTGTATTTAGAATACTTAAGGGATCTGTAATATCTAAATCTATAATTTTAGTCATCAACTGATGAAAGTAGCTATAATTAGAGCGAGAGTTTTTAACAAAGGCATTCTGATTTTCTAATAAGAAGCGTAAAAAGTCTTCTTGTGATGTTTTTAAAGTAAAGTGGGCTAGTATTTTAATGGTAAAAATACAAGATAAAATTGCAACAGCACCAAAGGCTAGCCATTTTAGGTGCATCCGTTTTTTTGATTTCTTGGCAATAAATTTTTTCTTCATCTGCTAACCTCCTGCCTATACTATAGACTAGGAAGAGTTCTAATGTTGTCGAATTAGTTGGCATGAAGACTTTTATTGATACCCGTTGCTAAGAGTTTACTAAGCTTTTCTATTACAAAATTTACATCTTTAGGAGTAACAATCAAGTTATAACCTAACGGCCTTAAAACTTCTGATATTAATTGTCGAATCTGTTCGTCAGATAATTTTCCAACCAACCCCATTACAGTTTCTTTTTCTTGAAGTGTAAGATTATCTTCTTGTTCTTCATAATCTCGGTGCATGAGACTAACAAATTTTATCGAAGCTTGATTGGCATTTTCTTTTTCATAACTAATGTGTTCAAAAAGATAATCAATGGTATTACTCACAATCGTTACAGCATCCACTACGGTTGGAACACCAATTGCAATTACTGGCACTCCCAAAGTATCTTTCGAAAGTTCACTACGATGATTGCCAATACCACTACCAGGGTGAATACCAGTATTAGTAATTTGAATCGTTTTATTTAATCGCTCTAAATGAGAGGCTGCCAAAGCGTCTAGTGCAATTATAAAATCCGGTTTAATTTCATTAAAGATACCAAGAATCATATCTTTCGTTTCCATACCAGTCGTTCCCATAACCCCTGGTATAAAAACTGCCACACTCCGGTACTTTTCATCAACTTCCAGTCCTAGTTGAAATAAATGTCGTGTTACTAATACTTGTTCTCCGGCCAGAGGCCCCAAAGCATCTGGGGTAGCATTATGATTTCCTAGTCCTACAACTAAACAAGAGGCTTTCTTCGGTATTTTTTCTAGTTGTAATACTTGTTGCAAAGCTTTTTGAAAGGCAGTTTGAACCACTTTATAGTTTTTTTCATCGGTTACATCTTCAAAATAAAGCGTTTTATAAACACCTGATTTTTTTTGAATGAGCTCTTCACCTTGTTTATCAACAGTAATCGTCTCAATGGTCACATCTTCTACGTGTTCTTCTTCTTTAACATAGCCTGTATTTTCGCTGATAGTATCAATTGTTTCACTAATCAAATCTGTATGAGCTTGATATTTACTTAAGTCGATTTCATGTTTCATATTCTTCACCTATTTTAGTTTGTTCTATTTCGTGCTTTTCTATGAAAAATGTTTGCAAAATAAAGGATTTTCTGATAGAATGGATATGTTTACAAAAGTGAGGTGAAAAAATGCCAAATATTCAAAGTGCAAAGAAAAGAGTACGTAGCAACGCAAGAAAGCAATCTGTTAATACACTTGTAACTTCTAGTATGAGAACGGCTATTAAAAATTGTGAAAAAGCAATTAAAGCTGGTAATAAAGAAGAAGCTGCTACTAAATTAAATATTGCATTACAAAGAGTAGATAAAGCTTGCGCTAGTGGGCTTGTTCATCAAAATAAAGCAGCTCGTTTAAAATCAAGATTAACGAAAGCAGTGAACGCTTTAAACTAAAAAAGAAATGTGGATTGTGTACACGCACATTTCTTTTTTTATGCTATTCTATCTAAGGTTATCGGACCAAAGGCATTATTTTTAACATCTTGTAAAATTATGTTATAAACCTTTTCTTCATCTATTTGGTTGCCCTTTTTTAATGCGCCACGCTTTTTGGCAATCGTTTCTAAAACTTGTGGTATATCTTCGTCTTTTTCAAGGACAGTTCCATATCTTTTTTGCAAAGCTTCTGGATACAAAGAAGAAAGTTTTTGTAAAGCAAATAGGGCCATTTCCTGCGCATCTAAAATTTCTTCTTTAATAGATGACAGCAAGGCCAAGTTATGTGCTTCTTCTTGATTTTCCAATTTAGGCCATAAAATACCAGGCGTATCTAGTAATTCCATATCTTTATGAATTCGAATCCAACTGATATTTCGCGTTACACCGGGACGATTGCCGACTTGTGTTGCCTTTTTACCAACCAAACGATTAATTAATGTACTTTTACCAACATTAGGAACTCCCATAATTAAAACCCGCAATGAACGAGGTTTCATGCCCTTAGCTTTCCTTTTTTCATTCATTTGTTTTAAATATGGTTCACTTTTTAATATTAAGGCTTTCACACTGGCAGGCTGTGTTAGATCTAATGCTAATACATCATAGCCTTGTTGCTGATAGTAAGCTATAAATTTATCGGTTTCCTTACGATCACATAAATCATATTTTGTCATAACTAAAATACGAGGTTTTTCTTTCGTTAAATCATCGATGTCAACAATTTTTGAAGACTTTGGCATTCTCGCATCAATTACCTCATAAACAACATCGATTAAATTTAATTTTTCTTTAATTTCCCGCCTAGTTTTAGCAAAATGACCAGGATACCAGTTGATTGGATTATTATTCATTTTCATCACTTCTCTCATAAATCTATTATATTATATCACGTTTGTACCCAAAGAAAAAAGTGGATATAAATCTACTCTATAAATTGTAATTTATATGTCTTGTTTTTTTATGCTTTTATTTATATAAATTGCATAAACTAATGGTACTATTGTTA
>CALVUW010000049.1 GCA_944363695.1 uncultured Bacilli bacterium
CATACCATTATCAATGATTTGTCCACCTGGAGCATTGGCTTCTAGAATACAACAACTAATACCTGCTCTAGCTAAATAAATAGCTGCTGTCATACCTGCCACACCACAACCTATGATAACAACTTTATACTCTTTCATATATAGCCTCCTTTTGATAAAGATGTGAAAGCTTAGGCTCTTTTCGATACTTGATAAATAATAAATACAAACCAATCAATAATAAGCAGATAGAAACAAGTTGAGCAACACGAAGTGGGCCCAACATTAAACTATCAGTTCGTAATCCTTCTATGAAAAAGCGAACAACTGCATACCACACAAGATAAAAGCCCGTTAACTGTCCTGTTTTTAAATATTTATAACGTCGTAATAACAAAAGTAAGAAAAAACCAATTAAATTAGCAACTGATTCATATAAAAAAGTCGGTTGATGATACACACCATCAATATACATTCCATTAATAATAAAAGTTGGAATACCTTGTTTCATTAATGTTTCTTTGGTAACAACAGCTCCATAGGCCTCGCCATTAAAGAAATTTCCCCAACGACCAATCACTTGACCAATGATAAGTCCTACTATTAAAATATCTAACAGTTTTAACACTCGAATATGCTTTTTTTTCGTGTAAAATACTAAAAACAAAAAACCACTAATAATACCACCATGAATAGCAAGTCCACCATTCCATATTTCAAAAATAGAAAGTGGATTAGCTAAATAATAATCTAAATTAAAAGCAACATAATAAACCCTGGCACCAATAATTGCTATAATCATTGTATAAAAGATTAAATCCACTAATTGATCGGTTGATAAGCCTTGCTTCTTCGCTTCACGATAGACAAAAACACTACCGACAATAACTCCTAACAGAATAAAAATCGAATACCAGTATATTTGAATAAATCCTAAATCTAACGCAATCCTATTCATGAACCTTAACTCTTTTCAAAATTGGTTTAATAATCAGTCCTTCTACTAAAAAATTCATAATAGAAATAAGAAGTGAAATAACAATTGCTACCCAAAAACTGGTTAAATTAAAGTGTGGTCCCAAAATCCAATCTGTTAGTTTTAAAATAAATAAATTAATAAATGGATAAAACAAGCCTAAGGTCAATCCGGTAATAGGAATGGTAAGTGTAACTAAAATGGGTTTAATTGTCTGGTTTAAAACATAAATAATAAAGGTTGCTAAAGCAGAATACAAAAAAGGATGTGTTTTATCCATTTGAAAAGACTTAAAAAACTTAGACACAATAAAGAAGACAAATAGATATCCAATAAAATATAAAATCCACTCTATTACTCTATTGATTCTTTTCTTTTGCTTAGATAAAACAACAACCTTCATAATCATAGCCTCCTATAAAATCTTTTTTAGGAATTGTCCTGTATAAGATTGCTCTACTTTACTCACTTCTTCTGGTGTACCAGTGGCAACAATTTGACCACCGCCATCACCGCCTTCTGGACCTAGATCAATAATATAGTCTGCACATTTAATCACATCCAGATTATGTTCAATAACTACTACGGTATCTTTATTATCTACTATTTTTTGTAAAATTGCAAGTAAGCGCTTGATATCATCCGTATGTAGGCCAGTGGTTGGCTCATCTAGAACAAACAAGGTTTTTCCTGTCGCTTTCTTTTGCAATTCTTTGGCTAATTTTACCCGTTCTGCCTCTCCACCAGATAAGGTTGGTGCACTTTGTCCTAATTTAATATATCCAAGTCCAACGTCTTCTAGTACTTGTAATTTATTTTTTATCTTAGGGTGATTTTCAAAAAATGTCAAAGCTTCACTAACCCGCATTTCTAATACATCTGCAATGTTTTTGTCCTTATAACGGATACGTAGTGTTTCTTGATTATAACGAGTTCCATGACATACTTCACAAGGAACGTATACGTCTGGTAAAAAATGCATTTCTATTTTTTTAACACCATCACCACGACAAGCTTCACAACGCCCTCCTTTTACATTAAAGGAGAAACGATTCTTTTCATAGCCCAACATTTTGGCTTCTTTGGTATTAGTAAACAATTCACGGATATCATCAAAAACACTAGTATAAGTAGCAGGATTACTACGAGGTGTCCTACCGATTGGATTTTGCGAAATATCCACTAATTTGTCAATATTTGTTAATCCTAAGATTTTAGTATGTTTACCAGGCTTTTCTTTACTACGATACAAATGATTAGCAGCACTTTTTACTAATATTTCTGTAATTAAACTACTTTTCCCACTACCACTAACACCGGTGACACAAGTAAAGGTCCCAAGAGGAATCTTAACATCGATATTTTTTAAGTTGTTCTCGCTAGCCCCTTTAATCGTAATGAATTTACCATTACCTTTTCTTCTAGTTTTAGGAACTTCGATACATTCTTTGCCACTTAAATAACGGCCTGTCAAACTATTTGGATTTTGCATAACTTCTTCTGGTGTACCAGCTGCGACAATTTGCCCCCCTTCATCTCCCGCTCTAGGACCAACATCAACTAAATAATCAGCTGCTAACATCGTATCCGTATCATGCTCTACAACAATTAAGGTATTTCCTAAATCACGCATTTCTAGTAAGGAATTAATTAAACGCTCATTATCTCTTTGATGTAAGCCAATACTTGGTTCATCTAATACATATAAAACACCTGTCAATCTAGATCCAATTTGAGTTGCCAGACGAATTCTTTGAGCCTCACCACCAGATAAGGTGCCAGCACTACGAGCTAACGTTAGATATTCAAGGCCAACGTTTTTTAAGAAATATAATCGCGCTTTAATTTCTTTTAATAGTAAATCTGCGATTTTAGCTTGTTCAACACTTAACTTTAAATTTTCAAAGAAAGGTATCAACTCTTTAATACTTAAGCAAGTTACTTCATATATGTTTTTGCCACCTACTAATACAGATAGAACATTATCTTGTAATCTGGAACCATGACAAGTCTCACAAGTATGTTCTACCATATAACGTTCTAACCATTCTCTAATCCAAGTACTAGTAGTTTCCATATAGCGACGTTCTAGGTTCGTTATAATACCTTCATAATAATCAGTCTGGTTAAATAAGTTACCACTTTTAGAGCGATAATAAAAATGTACTGGTTCATCGCTTCCATATAGAATTAAATTTTTTTCACGATCTGTTAATTTTTTAAACGGTTTATCCATACTTATTTTATAATGCTCACATACACATTCTAATTTTTTAAAATAAATACCGTCTTGATCATCGCCTAGAGTAACAATACAACCTTCCCGCAAGCTTAAATCTTTATTGGGTATAACCAAATCAACATCCATTTGTAATTTAACCCCTAAACCTTTACAATCAGTACAGGCACCATAAGGAGCATTAAAACTAAAAACACGTGGTTCTAATTCCGGCAAAGAAAAATCACAATAAGGACAGGCAAAATCTTCAGAAAACACTACTTCTTTATCACCTAAAAAACTAACAACTACTTTTCCATGACTTAATTTTAGAGCATTTTCTAGGCTTTCACTTAACCTACTTCTACTATCTTCTTTTAAAACAATTCGATCAATTACAACTTCAATATTAGATTTTTTATTTTTCTCTAATTCAATATTATCTTCTAAGTCATACATTTGACCATTAATCCGAACTCGCACATATCCTTCCTTACGAAGCGTCTCTAACAAGTCTTTATGGGTTCCTTTTTCACCATAAACTACAGGAGATAAAATAATTAATCTAGTACCAATCGGATTTTCTAATATTTTACTAGTCATCTCTTCCACACTTTGACTACTAATAGGAATATGATGAACTGGACAGTAAGGAACACCAATTCTAGCAAACAAAAGCCGTAAATAATCATAGATTTCCGTAACGGTTCCCACAGTACTTCTTGGATTCTTGCTGGTTGTTTTTTGATCAATACTAATAGCAGGACTCAAACCTTCAATCGAATCCACATCCGGCTTATCCGTTCCTCCTAAAAACTGACGAGCATAAGCAGACAAACTCTCTACATAGCGGCGCTGACCTTCTGCATAGATAGTATCAAAAGCTAAACTACTTTTCCCACTACCACTAACACCGGTCATAACAATTAATTTATTTTTTGGTAACTCAATAGAAACGTTTTTCAAATTATTTTCTCTAGCACCTTTTACAATAATCTTATCCACATCTATCCACTCCCAACGTTTTTCTTATTTCTACAAAGAAGTTTATATAATTTGACTTTCGTCACCAACTATAACATAAGCATCTCTAAAAGTCAAACAAACTTTCTAGAAAAAAGAGCACTGAAAATTACTTTAATTCTTAATTATCATCACATAAGAGAACGACTTTCCTTTACTTTTTATAATTACTCAAAATAAAAAGATTGTCCTCTGTAAAATACAGATTACAATCCTTCATTTACCAATCATTTTATATTTAGCTTAAAGCAAATAGCCAAGCAATTAAGGGAATCAAAAGACTAAGTGAAAATATTAAAAACGGTAATAGATAATATTGAACAAATGCGCCCATCCCTTCTTTTTCATCTGGAAGTCCATATAATTTGCCAGCAGCAGTAGCCTTTGTTTTGGTTTGAGCTCTATGCTGAGCTTTTCCTTGAGCAGTATCCTCTGCCATTTCTTTATTTAATGCCGCCAACTTCTGTTCATTTTGAGCATTCTTATAATCACTATAATAAAAATGACCTTTTTGTACTAATAATTTACGAAAATATGAAACGTCATCCTGTGGTAAAAAAATTGTAAAACGATCAAAATTATCTTTTAAAAATGTGGGAGTTAAATAATCAAGTGTGTTGGAATATATACCAACTTGTAAAAAGGCAAAGTTATACATATTTTGGTGAATATCGGTTAAAGATTGATTAGAATTTAAAGGAGCTACTTGCTGATACATTATATAAGTCTGTTCGTTTTCATTAGTTCCTACTGTTATATTAGTAGGATTAAAGTTTGTTATTTGATAATTATACTGATGAAGAGTTTTCATTGTAAGATCCATCGTGTAAAATAACTGTTGATACTCTTCAGTCGTATGATAATGTTCTTGCCATTCTTTTAATGTTCGCTTCATCCTATTCACCCTATTATCAGTATACGATAAAATAGTACTTTTTTCAATTTATAATTTCTTTTAATTCTTCTCGCACTTTTTTAATTGTCTTAGAAATAAAATCTTTACTAACGCCTAATAAACTGACAATTTCCTGATAGCGAAATCCATTAAGTCGCAGTTCCATAACAGACTGTTGTAAAAAAGATAGTTGAAATAAGTAATTAGCGATTTGATCTTGTAGATAATGGTACGTAATTAATTGGCCTGGATTATCTTCTAAATAAGTAGTTGCTGCTCCAAAATCCTCTATTTCGTATTCTAATGCTTGATAATGAATACTAGGCTGATTCTTTTTAGCTAACAATGAACGAAGCACACTATTGTATTTACTCTTCAAGCAATGAAGAAAATAAGTATAAAATAATACATCCATTTTATCATTATACCGTTCAGCAATGGTAAATAAAGTGGCCTCTCCCACTGACGTGAAGTCTTCTAACATAACCTCTTCAATTTGACGCTCTAGGGCATATTGATAATATTGCTTGGCAACTAAAAAGATGAGTGGCTTATATTTTTCTAGTAATATTTGTTTAGCGATCTCATCTTCTTCTAAAACTGCTTCTAATAGTTCATAATCATTGTAATCTTTATATCTCATAGAAACCTACTTTCTATGACGAATTACCTCATATATCATAATTCCACTAGCTACAGAAGCATTCAGGCTATCGATGCTTCTATGCATTGGAATCGTGGCTATAAAGTCGCACGTTTGCCGCACTAATTGATGCATTCCAGCTCCCTCATTACCAATCACCAAGCCTATCTTACCACTATAATCAATCGTCTTATAATCTTGACCATCCATTGCTGTTCCAACTAACCAAAAGCCTTGCTCTTTTAAATGTAACATAGTTTGGTGTAAATTAGTCACTCTTACAATTGGAATATCATATAAGGTACCGGCACTAGTTTTCATAACCGTAGCATTAATCATAACCTGACGATCGCTTGGTATGATGATTGCATCCACGCCTGCTGCCACAGCGGTTCGAATAATAGCACCGATATTATGAGGATCCTCTAAATGATCTAGTAACAAAACAAAACTAGGATCTGTTGCTAATAAAGATTCTAATGGCGTATATTGGTAATCCGTCATTACCAGCATTATACCTTGATGTAGGCCTTGTGCCAAACGATCCATTTCTTGTTTTGACATGCTTTTAACTTTAGATTCTAATCGTTTAGGAATGAAATTTGGATTTTTCTTTAAAAACTGCTCTTCAAAATAAATTTTTTGAATCTGGGTATATAAAGTTTCTTTAGCAAAGATAGCATTAGCTACATTTTTTCCATATACAATCATAAGATACCTCCCATATTTTATCCATGATTTGCTCACATCTAGTGGTCTCATTTTCTAAGGTTAAATAACCAAGCAAAGCCTCTAAAGCGGTCGCTTGTTTATAGGTAATCATATCACAGCCTTTAGGATGAGCGTGTCCTTTCGTATTGCGAGCTCGCTTTAACACTTCTAATTCTGGATCAGAAAAATAATTTTCTTGTACTAATATTTTTAAAAAAGCGGCTTGTGCAGTCGCACTAACATAGTGTGTAGCTAGCGATTGTAACTGCTTAACAGTAGCTATTTTTTGTGCAATTAACTTCTTTCTAATATAGTTTTCGTAAACACTATCTCCTAAATAAGCAAGTACTAATGAATTTATTTCTTTTGTTTGCATATTCACAACCTCAAATAAGAAAAAGGCTAACTAGCCTTAATCTCGATCATTTCCTATAATAATTAATACTAATCTTAATATTTCAGCAATAGAACTAAGTAAAGCTGCAACATATGTAAGAGCGGCTGCTGTTAACATTTTAGAAGCTCCCTCTTTTTCTTTATTGCTAATTAATTGTTCTTTTACCAAAAATTTCTTTGCACGATCAGAAGCATCTATTTCCACAGGCAAAGTAACTAATTGGAAAAGTAAAATGAAAATTAATAATCCTACTCCAATCCAAGCAATATTAAAAGTTTGAAAAATTAAACCAATTAAAATAGCAACATAACCAAATCTAGTACTAAAATTGACAAAAGGAACTAATGCTGCACGTATTCTAAGTAAAGTATATCCTTCTTTATCTTGAACGGCATGACCACATTCATGTGCTGCTACGGAAACAGCCGCAATACTACGACCATTATAAATATCTGTTGATAGTCGTACAACTTTTTGGGTAGGATCATAATGATCTGTTAGCTGACCTTTTGTTTCCACTACATAAACATTATCTAACCCATTAGACTTTAATATTTGTCTAGCAACTTCAGCACCCGTAATATCTTTGGCAACTTTTATTTTCTTATATTTACGATAACGTGATTGTAATAATATATCAGCAATTAACGTAACTAAAAAAGCACCAAATATTAAAATATAACCAATTAAATCATATGTATACAAAAGCATCCCTCCTATAAACGTTCAAATGTTGTACCTTCACGTGTATCAATCAAACGAATTCCTTGTGCTAATAATTCATCACGAATTTGATCAGCGGTAGCAAAGTCTTTCTGTTGTTTTGCTAAACTACGTTGTTTTATTTTTTCTTCTATTTCTGCTACATCGAAATCTTCTACTTTATCATCCTTCGTTAATAAATCAAGCGATAATACCGTATCAAATTGTCCGATTAATTTTAGTTTTGTTGCATCTGTTAATTCTTTATCCTTTAATAATTCATAAATTAGTGTAACCATATTAGAAGTATTTAAATCATCTTCTATGGCTTGTTTAAAGCGATCAATATAGGGAGTCATCTTTTCTTCTTGTACCTTAGTGTCAGCATCTAATTTAGCAATTCGTCCCTTTAATTTTAAATAGGCATTTTGCGCTCCATCTAAGATGTCATAACTAAACGTTAATTGACTATGATAATAAGAATTTAAGCATAGAT
>CALVUW010000050.1 GCA_944363695.1 uncultured Bacilli bacterium
TATTCTTTTCTAGTATTGCTTAAACTATTTTGTTTTCTCTTTATGTAACTAGGCTCTGCTCCAGTTTGTTTAAGCATTGCTATTTCTCTTTTTTTATTTCTGATAGTTCTTTCGTACTGTCTTTGACGTTGCTTTTCAATATAAGCTTCGTCATTTTCTTTTTTCGTAAAGTCCATTTCTCTTTTTTTAGATAAACCAGGAACAAACATATATCTTGAATGTCCACAGTTGATTCCAAGTATTCCTGCAGGTTTCCCGTAAGTTGAAGAACTCCACGGTCTAACTTTAACTCTTCCACCGTCTAAATCTTCTATATAACCTGAATAGCCACTCAATGAAAATACTTGCCCTTGATCTTGACTGCATAGAGGTCTTGCTCCAGAATGCGAACTAATTTCTATAAAATCGCCACCACAAGCTTGTATTCTTTCATCTTGAATACGGTTGATAGTATTTTGTGTATTGGTACGAATAACCATCTTTGTATATCCTTCTGGATTCCACCTTGCTCCATTTCTAGCAGTAAAACCAGTAAGACCTTTCTCTGCTAATTGGCTTACTGCTTCTTGCATGGCTTTGTTAGTGGTTTTAGTACCTGCTAGAACTTGGGAAGATACTTTATTAACTATATCCCTATACTCATCTCCAGCACTTGCTAAAAGGCTATTATTCTGCTTATTAAATGTAGTTAATATTTCTTCTACTGCATTTGATAGAATACTTCGAACTAACAACTCTTCAGTATCAGGCTCTATTGCATTAAGTATTCCTAATTTAATTCCCTCTTGAATAAGTGTTTCATCTCTTGTCATACCTATTTCTCTAGCTCTATCAAAGACTTTATTTACTTCTTCAACCGTCTTACCTGAATATTTAGCAATTATCTTTGCATTTTCTTCGTTTAAGCCATTAAGCTCTTTTAATCTTTGAAGTTGCCATTCATTTACTTCGCCACTTCCTACTAATGGTTGTTGATTCACTTCATCCCATTTATCTATTTCAGTAGGTTTACCAACAGACAGTTTTTTAGCAATATTCAACAGCAATTCATTTTCCATATCGATATAAATTCTTTCGACTTGTTCTTCTAAATCGTTTAAAGACATTTATATCAACCCCTTAATTAGATCCGCTACAAATATCTACTAATTCATTTTCTAATCTCTCTTGAAGAATATCTCTATATGCTTCCATATGCTTTAATTGTTCTGTCATTAAATCTTCTTTTCCCTCATTTTCTTTGATAATTCGGTTTTCTAAATAACAATTCAAGCGAGTAATTTTATTGCTAATATAGAGCAATTCATCTAACATTCTTATCTTATAATTCATTCTATCCCTCCTCTACTACTTCTTCCTCTTGCGCTTTTGTTTCTTGTTCCATTCCAAAAAAGTCCATACCTGCAGGTTGAACTAACTTGTTTTCACTCTCAATTTTCGCCATTTCCTCTTGAATTTCACTATCTTCATAATGTAAATATTTTTTCATGAATTTTTCAAGAGAAATAACTTTGTTTTGATATAATTCTAATCCTCTTTGAATTAGTGCATTTTCATCTTCAATTATTGAATCGTCAAACACTATATTAATTGACTTATAAGTTATTCCCTCTAATTCACATATAGCTTTAACTAGATCATATAGGCAGTCGTTAACCATGATTTCGTGATGTTTTTTAGTTCTGTATGTATCACTATTTTCCGATACTACCTCTGTAGCAGTCTTAACACCTTGTCCATTAAAATTATAATAGTTTTGACCTAACCCAACTCCTGCACTTATGTAATTTAATTGTGCGTTTATCGAACTTATATGTTCTTGATACCTTAAATTAAAATCAATTTCTTTAACTGGCTGATTCTCCATTCCGGCGATAGCAACATATACTTCATCATTGTTGTCAAAGTAACTTACGTAATTAACATTTCCATCAGAATCTACTTCTGTTTTCTTTTTAACTGCAGTTCTATCAATTAAAACACGTTTTTTACCAGTTCTAAACTCTCTATTAAAACTATCGTATTCTGTGTCTATTGCTTTAAACTTATCTATTTGATTAGCTAGTATTGATATACCCATAGGACTATCTGTATCAAAGTTATTAGCAATTACAGGTTTCCATACTTGAAAATGAGGGTTATCTGTCTCAAACTTTTCAAACTCTAAAACATCAGAAAACATATCATTAAAAGGAATTTCCTTTCCTAAGGACGTTTCTGTTTTAGATACGTATAACTCATTTAATTTAGTGTATTTATCTCCATTAAATTCATGATAAGTGATATGAGTATAGTACTTTTTCTTTAAATCTACACCTTTTGTAAATCTACTTACTGTTATCAAACCGTTGATATAAGAGTTGGTGTATTTGTAAGGAATTACTACATCACCATCTATAAAATCAATTAATGTTTTATCATCTTTCTTATATTCTACTGTTACTCCTGTTCCTAAAGCAAATACCCTCTCTAGAAAGCTAGGAAAGTTCACTTTAAAATTATTTTCCTTGCTATCTAGTACTTCTAATAGTCTTTCCGTGTTTTTTTTCTTATCAAGCTTTATTTGTACTTTTTCAGACCATAAAAGTTTAGCGAAATCTTCGCATACCTTTTTTGGCATATTCATTGTTAATCTTTCGCACTGCTTCGTAGTTCCATCTGCCATTTTCATTTGAAAATAATGAAAATCATTAACATTGCCACGATACCATGATTTCCAAATTGCCATCATATCATAGATGTCGCCTACTACTAGGTTTATTCCTTTTTTGCTTAACTTATTTTGTATATCTTGATATAGTTCCTTTTAAATCACCTACCTAATATAGCAATTCTTCTATTTCTAAAATTGGATAAGAACCAGCATCTTGCCTTAAAGTATAACTTCTTACCCTTTTTTCTTCTTCACCTTTTTTTAGTATATATGTTTTGTTATCTTTTACTAATATAGCAACATCATAACCTTTTAAAATCTTTCTTCTATTTTTCTTTTCGCTCAATTCTTTTTGTTCTAACAGTTTTTTGTATAAATCGCTTCTCTCCTCACATAACGCAGTGTTTACTCTTTTTAACTGTTCTATTTCATCATATAATTCTCGTTTCCTCATAATTCACTCCTTTATTCCTAATTTACTTAAATTATCTTTTACCCAATATTGAAACACATCTTGTGTATGATCAGCATAATAATAACTGTAATCATTTGACCAACTATTGTAATAAGGTTCTTCCCCAATAAATTCTTTTTCTGTTTTATCTGGCTCTGGCTTACCTTTTTCAACAGTTCCTTCTTTCCACATATAATTCTCGTTTTCTTTCTTGAATATTTTATTATTGTCATTATCTAAAACTCTAAACTTTCCTTTTGCTAAAAAAGCCTGCGAATAATCAATTAATTCCTCTTTATTTTTACCTTTATTAACTGGGTGAAACCTTTTACCATAGTCAGTGTATAGCTGATTTCTTAATGCACCCTCAGCACTATCTATAGTCTCTTTATCTTCGCCACATTTCCACATTTTAATCATGGCTATTTCAAAGTTAAAGATATCTTTTGATAATTCGCTAGGTGCTTTCTTTTTAGGCTTCTCATTAGGACTGTAATAATAAGTGTCCAGTAGATACCAATAACCATCACTTGCTAATCCATAGCAACCACAAGTAGTAGCACTTGTTTGATGACCACCATCAACAGAAAAGTCTAGATAAAGAATTCTTAACTTGTTTTGCTCTATGTAATCCTTATCTACATACTCAAACATTTGAGGATTATAAATAAGGCCTTCCATTCCAATTACTTCACCTAAATAAATCCAACGATAACGTTTGTTATCAAATTTTTCCATTCTCTTGGCTTCATCAATAAACATCTTACCTAACCATTCTTCTGGTACTGTCCTATAATCAGAATTAGTAACAAGTACATCTTCTCTGTTTTTCATTTTCTCTACCCATTGATTTACCCAATGATATTTATTTTTTGGTGGATTAAATGAATAAAGAGAAATAAACCAGTCATCATTTCCCCTCGAAAACGTAGCAATAATTTGTTCTATTTGTTCTTCGTTCTTGAACTCTGTTAATTCTTCAAACCAAACAATTTTAATAGGTGTATTTTCGTCTATCATACCTTTAAGCTTTTCATAATCATCAGCACCGGCAAAGTAAATATTATTTCCGTTGTTCAGCTTAACCCTTAAAGGTTGTAGGCTACACGAATAATCTATGTTCTCTACAAGTCCTAATCTTTTTAAAGCTCGTTTGATTTCTTTATATACACTATCTCTTAATGTGTTTTGATATTCTCTAATAACAATAGCACTACACTTTTTTTCTTCTAAACAATGAAGATTTACTTTTAATGAATTTTTGCTTGTTTTTGTAGAACCTCTTCCACCTTTGTCTATCTGTCTTGGTTTTTTTGAATTAAAGGTATTCCAAAACGAAGGAGCAATTAAACTACTTATCTTCATCTGCATCACTTGGTAAATCGTTTATTATTTGTATTCTATTTGAAGAAGTGGTATCTATTTCTTGCTTATCTTTATACCCACATTTATTTTTCATATAGAAGATAATTCTTGTATCATTCAAATACTTGTTATTCAAAGCTTCATCTTCTAGCATATCATTTACTTTTTTAAAGCTCTCGGAGTAATATTCTTTTTGTGCATAAAAAGTATCTTGATTTATATCAGCATAAACACTAAAACCAGCTACATTTGCTAATCGTTTTTTCTTTTCACAATAATCAAGATATTCTTTAAATTTATTTTCAAATTCTTTAGCACTTTTAAACTTTCTTTCCTTTCGATACCACCTCCTTAACTGCTTTCTTGGTTGCGGAAGTTGGATTTGCACCACTCCACAGGCTAAAGAGACCTGTATGCTACTGTTACACTACTCCCGCGATTTATTTTCCCCTAGTCCAAAACGTTAGTATGATGATTAATAGAACGAATAAAAGTATCAAAGCTAAGTCATGTAGTTCCATATCATCATCTCCTAACACAAAAAAAGAGCTATATATCGTGAGTAGCTCTTGTAAAGGGGTTAGTGAAGAATATTTTTATAATTCTTCATGATAATAATATAGCACAAAAAACTGTCCATATCTGTCCATCATACATTTCTTTTTCTTTTGTATCTTCTGTATATTCTTCTACATTGAGTTTCAGAGTAATGTACCATAGCCGATATATTGGCCCATGTATATTCCTTTGTGTCTATTTCTTTGTAGTAGACAATCAGCTGCTCAACTTTGTCGTATTTCTTTAGGATCCTCAACTCGTTGTCTATCCAGTCCATGTAGTTCTTAATTCTCTCTTGGCTCTCCAAAATTCTCCGATCCAGATTTTTCCATTTCTCAAGCTCTTTCAACTCGGCATATTTTTCTATAATGTTAGATAGTTGCCCACCATCTACCAGAATTTTATCTAGATTAATGCCCTTTGGCAGAATCATTGTTTCTAATAACTCTTTTTCTTTTAGCAGCCGATTAAGATCGTTAGTTAGTCTTTCTACTTCATAGTTAGCTTCTCTTAGTGTCATAGCCCCTCCTATTCACAGTCTTTTTTTGATCTTGTTTACTTCTTTTATTACTTCGTTTATTTTTTTAGCAAAAGCAATATCCATTTTTCTTCCTTTCCAACCCCCTTCATCAAAATTAATGAGCCCATTGTCCAAGAATGTTATCTCTTCTATACTTTTATCTTTATTGCTCTTTGCTATTTCAAAATAAAATCTATCACTCCATAGCATTGAACTTCGAAAAGTTCCAGGGGACCATTTCAATTCATTGTCAGCAAATATTATCACAGTAATTAATTCATAGAATCGATCTTTTCCTTCTTTAAAGACATTAAGTTCTGTTCCCTCTTCAATCATTTCTTCTTTGATCATCAGCAATAATTCTATTCCTGTCATTTGTTACCTCACTTTCAATAGTTCTTTCAATTTTACTTTGTCGTACTTATACCATTTGTATTTGCACCTATCTTTAACAGATGACCATTCTAAATTCCCACAATTTGAACAACAATAGAAATATAATTTTCCTAAGGCGAAGCTAAATACATTATCTAACCCGCTACCTAAATAAATCATATCTTTTTTACAGCACGAAGATAGTTTATTCATCTTTAACTCCTATTGTTTCTTTATATAATTTTAAATGCTGCTGAGCATAGTACTGTTGACCACTACCAGTCCTACTATCTACAATTTCTTTTTCTAATAATTCTATAAACTCTTTTTGTTGATTTTGATATTCATTTATTAAGTCTTTTAAAACAATGATCTTTAATCGTTCTTCGTTTAATTGTTTTTTCAAAGGTGTATCTATATCGTAGTTAGATATTACTTTATTAGCAACAATGCGTGATAACTCTTCATTTTCTTCTAACAATTCAGTATTTCTATGTGTCATATCAATAAAATCTTTATCTTCTTTTGATACTTCCATTTTATCGACTACATCTTGCAACATATTTCTTTCAAACTTTAATTGATTTAGATATTCTCCACTTCTTAAGTACTCTAGTTGTTTCTGTAATTCTTGATTTTCTTGTTGTAATTGTTCTGACAAATCTTTATAAAATTCTAATTGCTTTTTAGGAGTAGTTATATTTGTTTCATACACACTCATCTAACCACCCCAATTCTTTACATTGTTGATTTATGGCTTGTAGTTCTTTCATTGTAAATGGTTGGTTGAAATTTCCTTCGCTACCTATATAGAATTCTTTCTTGTCAAAGAAAAATTGAATATACTTACTACTCTTTCCACTTCTACTATTTTTTTCATAAGTAATCATAACACTTGATTTAAAGTATTCTCTCCAGCCCAATTCTTCAAACATCTCTCTTGCACTTTTATTCATATTATCTATTCTCCTTCATTAGCCTATATCATAAACTCCAACGCAACCATTTATTAAATTATCTTGATTCTTATTATAGTGTTCATTATCTATTCTTTTGGCATAATATAAACAAAACTTCCATCTATGTTCCTTACATCAGCGTTATTTTCTGCCGTTATATATGATGCACCTGTATTTAAAAAATCAGCGACTTCTTGTGTATTACCATCAGTTCTAATTAAATATTTTGGTATAAGTATATCTTGTATTTCATCTAATATTTCTAATGCCCTCTGTTCTGTTTTATAAACACCTAATTCTATATATTTATAATGGTTATATCCTACTAATGAAACGCAATCTTTTTGAACATAAGGTGCATTTATACCTATAATTTGGTGTATACCCTCGCTTTGTGTTCTTATCCATAATTCCATATCTATTCCTCCTTAAAATCTTCATTTATTCCACAATCTTTAACTTGGTCTTCTATATCTAAAAAAACTTTTAAGTATTTGCAATATTCTCTTTTATATCCATATACATTGTCATATTTATAACACCAATATTTGCAAGGTTTAGCATAATATCTCATTAGTTTTTTATTATATTTAAAACTATGATGACAATATGGTGTATTTTTAGGTATAAATAATGTAGCCCATTTTCTTTTAACTCTTTCATATTTCTTCCTATTTTTCTTCTTCCGTTTACACAATCCCATTATTTATCGCTCTTTTCTAAAATTTCCCTACATTTATCAACATATTTGCCATATAATATTTCAAACCTTTCTATATCTTGTATTCTGGATTGTTCTATTTTTTCTCTATCAAATGATAATGTTATTTTAATTAAACCAGCATTATATTCAAAAATATCTTTATCAGACCATATACAAGATAAACTATAATAGTTAATATAATCATCAGTGTTAATATATTTTTCATATTGTAAATCGTAATACGTATCAATTGCATAAACATACTTATATTCTTT
>CALVUW010000051.1 GCA_944363695.1 uncultured Bacilli bacterium
CACTTGCAAAGTTTTCTCCTGTAGCAGCTGGAATGCTATTATACCCTTCTTCTATATAAGCCACATCCACTTCATCACTAACATTTCCTACATAATATAAATTTAATCTTGTCGTTCGATTATTTGTATTCGTTAATGTTATCATAAATTCTTTAAAACTATTTGCCGGTACTGTTAAGATATTAGATGCTGCACCATCGACTTTCAAATCATAATACAAATTCCCTGTTACAATACTTATCGCATTATTTTTCTCTTCTGTTACCGTAAACATCGCATAGGATACACAACTAATTACTACTAACATAGTAACAAAGATACTTCCTACTAAATATTTTTTAGAGATACTCCTTTTTAAGATTTGTCCAATTCCCATTTCTTTCACCTCTTCTACACCACGAAAAAGAATAGAGTTTTTCTATTATTCTGTTCTTATGATGACATGTTTATACTCTGAATGACTACTGGTTAAATCCCCCCCCATTAACTTATAGCTATTTTTCATTTCTATCACTCTTTCTATTTTTTGATATCTTGATTATAACAAAAAAAGAAAAGTTTAGCAATTTACAAAGCTAAACTTTTCTATTTAGATAATTCTTGACAAATAAGATTACTGATCTCAGTTGGATTTTCTACTGGCAATCCTTCAATTAAGCAGGCTTGGGCATATAAGATTTTCGTATAATCTTCTAATTCTTTTTTATCTTTCTTTTTGTACAGATCTTTTAACTTCTTAGCAATGGGATGCTTTTCGTTAATTTCTAATACGGTTTCTGCTTTTACTTGGCTACCATTTGGCATCTGCTGTAAAACTTTTTGCATCTCAACAGATACTTCTCCTTTACTTGTTAAACAAACAGGATGCTGTTTTAGGCGATGTGTAAAGGTAATATCAGCGATAGAGCCTTTTAGCGTTTCTTTCATAGCAGCGAATAAATCTTTGGCTTCTTCATTGGCTTTTTCAATTTCTTTTTTCTCTTTTTCATCTGATAAATCTAATTTTTCATCTGCCACATTCATAAATTTCTTACCATCATAATCCATCATCGTCTTTAAGGTAAACTCATCCATATATTCAGTTAAATATAAAATTTCATAGCCTTTATCTTTAACCATTTCTACTTGTGGTAGTAAATCGATCTTCTCGCATGTTTGGCCACAGGCATAATAGATATTTTCTTGATCCTTAGCCATTCTATCAACATATTCTTTTAGCGTAATTAACTTAAAATCTTTCGAAGATGGAAACAATAATAAATCAGCAAGCACATCTTTTTTCATACCATAACTGTTATAAAGTCCAAATTTTAGTTGCATACCAAATTCTTTATAGAATTTTTCATAGGCTTCACGATCATTTTTTAGCATTGCTTCTAATTCTTTTTTATTTTTGGTCTCAATACTTTTTGCCATCGTTTCGATTTGATAGTTTTCTTGTAGTGTCTCTCGTGAAATATTTAAAGAGATATCTTCACTATCGACAATTCCTTTGACAAAGCTAAAGTAGTCTGGCAATAATTCCTTACATTTATCCATGATAAGAACGCCTTTAGAGTATAGCTGTAGACCTTTTTCATATTCTTTTGAGTAATAATTAAATGGTGCATGAGATGGAATAAATAGTAAGCTCTGATAACTACACCGACCTTCTACTTCACTGCGAATTACACGTAATGGTTTTTCATAATCATAAAATTTATCGGTATAGAAATCATTATATTCTTCCTCTTTTACTTTATTCTTTGGTTTTTTCCAAATAGGAATCATACTATTTAAAGTTTTATCAGTTTTGATAGTGTCAACTTCATCACTATCTTCTTTTTTCTTAGTCTCTTCTACTTCCATTTTAATTGGATAGCGAACATAATCCGAATACTTTTTAACTAAATGTTCTAACGTATAAGTTTCCGTAAACATATCATAATTAGTATCATCAGTATTTGTCTTTAAATAAAGCGTAATTTCCGTTCCAACCGTATCTTTATCTGTTTCTTCTACCGTATATCCATCAGCACCAGTAGAAGTCCAACGATACGCTTTATCCGCTCCTTCAGCTAAACTAGTTACTTCTACCTTATCGCTAACCATAAAGGCTGAATAAAAACCAACACCGAACTGACCAATAATAGCCATATTTTTCTGATCAGACATTTTTTCTTTAAATAGTTCTGAGCCACTTTTGGCAATCGTACCAAGGTTTTCTTCTAACTCTTCTTGACTCATACCAATACCATTATCAACAATCGTTAAAGTTCTCTTAGTAGCATCTGGTATTAATCTAATTTCTAGATCTTTTTGCTTTAATTTGCTATTACCATCCGTTAATGATTGATAATAACGTTTATCTAAGGCATCACTAGCATTAGATATTAATTCTCGTAAGAATATTTCTTTATTCGTATAAATAGAGTTAATCATCAAATCTAATATCTTTTTTGATTCTGCTTTAAATTGCTTTTTCTTCATATTTTTGCATCCTCCTTTGTTAGGTCTCCTAACAATTAGTAGCATAGCACCAAGTTTAGCACTTGTCAACATCAACTGCTAATTATTTATAAAAAAAGACTGTTACTAATCAGTAACAATCCAAAAAGTTGGCATATCACGCAAACCTTGAGAGCCTGCTGCGACCGGGTGATTAATAATTTCATTATCGATAACAAGTTCAGATGAACTTCCTCCATCCATATTTGCAGCATTAACAGCACCATAGTTTTCCATGATTTCTGTTAAGTCACCCATATCAGCTCCTAATGAAGTTGCCAAACGACCATTGATCACTAAAAACAATACGATACCATCAGCCCGTTGACCAATTGCAGTTCGTGGTGCGATACCCCAGCCACCATTTCCTTTTACAAAGGAACTTTGACCATTAATAATCAAGAACGGGCCAAATTCTACCGCATCACGAATTCCCATATCAAGTGCTTCTTGTGCACTCATTTTTCCTAATACTAATTTATTATCATAGGTAAAGCCAACAAAACCACCACCCATATTGGCATCAATATAATCGCTGACTATTTTTCCGTTTTGAATAACAGTACCATGTGGTAAGGCTCCATTACTATTCCAATCTGGATCATAGAAACCACCAGCATTAATCGCTACGCGTGCTTTTTCTCGTTTTGCTACCGTCGTAATCGCTTCACCCCTGGTTCCTAAGTATCTTGTTGTCGCAATCTTTACCTTTGACGGATCATAAATAGCAACTAAATAGCCCTGATAGGTATCACCAGAAATAGGAATCAACTTAAACAAGTCATTGTCTTCATCTTTAGTTAAAATCTGCTTCTCATATTCATTTTTATAAATTGTATGATCCCGTTCTTGTTCATCAATTTCAATCAAGTCTGGATTAGTCGTATCATCTACTTCAACAATATGATTTCTCGCTAATACTTCTTGAATAGTTTTCTCATTATAAAACATGGTTGCTAAATACTGATGACTCATAGTAGTCATAGCAGAAGTAACCCACAAATCTCTAAAAAAAGAAATAGGACCATACAGAATAAACAAACCAATACTACTCATAACAATTAGAAAGCTTGCCAATACCAATGGCCATTTTGACTGTTTCTTTTTCTCTAATTCTTTCGCTAATTCTGGCATTAAAATTGTCTTTTCTAAAATTTCATCTTGTTTCTTACTCCGTTTCATCACTTAATTCACCAACCGCTTCTGTCTGTTCTCTGCCGTTATATTCTCTATCGCCATTAACATCAATAAAGTCTTTATCTGTTTCATATGGTGTTAAAGTTTGCGTGACATTATTTTCTTGAGCCCACGTATTATAGGCATCTATATTTTGATTATAAATTGCCACATCACTCACAAAAGTATTGATAACTTGCTCATACCCAATCACAAACGCTTCACATTTATTATTAACAGACACATCGGGATATAAAACATTAATGCACTTATCCTTCAACTGATCATAATCATCATTAATAACATCGACTGTCTCTTCATAAGCTGTGTATAAAGCTTTAAATTCAGCATCTTTTTCTTGTAAAGTCTGATAATACATATCTTGCATCACAGTTTGATACACTTCATTTCGCTTATCATTGAAAGCATCAACATGCTCTTTAAAATCTGTATATAAAGATGTTACGGTTTCCATCCGTTTCTTCACTTCATTTTGATTATCTTGATACGTTAACACTAAATAAAGAATGATCCCAACCACAATTAAAATAAAAGCTAAAGCTAAAATTAAACCGACATGATTCTTTTTTTCTTTCATGTTACTTCACTCCTACTACATTAGTTATCTCCATTTTACAAAAAAGAATTCTCTATTTCAAGAATTCCTTCTGTTCTTGCTTTAATTTTTTCCGTTTCTTGACATTTGCTTTATTTCGTAATAAGCAAAGTAAAACAATTAAAAGGATGACAACTAGTGCTAAAACACCTAGTAGTATATAGGTTCTAAGTTGTAAAGTACTATTTAGTTGCTCTACTGCTTCGTTTTGATAACGTTGTAAGGTTTTATCTACACTATCATACACATATAAAGCTTTTTTACCGGTTTCTACATTTTGGCCATATACTAAATAAAAATCAGAACGATCGCCTAGTTGATAGGCTGTATATGTATGATCATCAATTTTTAAAGTCGTTTTTTTCCAACCTTCTGGAATATCAGAAGTATCATCCAACAAGCGAATAGTTAAATTACCGCCGGTTAATTCTTCATATAGTTCATATTTACCATCATCATATACATAGAAGAAAATCTTACCTTCTTCATCTTTTAGCGCTAGTATGTCAATATTTAAGACATCACTATGAAATGCTAATACTTCTTCCTCTTCTATTTTAACAGTTGTCTCTTCAAATGATTTAGGAATGATATCTTGTAGTTCATCTTTCTTGCGAACAACCGTATATTCCTTTTTATTCATTGTTACTTTAACAGGATTTAACTCTTTCACGTTAATATTAATTGTATAAGTTTTAGTATTACCATTTTCTGCTGTTACAACTACTTGAAAGCTATTACTTCCTTCATGAACATCTTTTTCTCCTGTTCCACTAAGACTAGCCTTACTATCTTCTGTTTCTGCTTGAATATTAACTTTGGTTACATCATTTTCTACTTCGATTGTATAATCAAGGGTATCTTTATTAAAATTTAAGTCATAGCCTTCTACGCCAAGGCTTTTTAAATTGTTATTACTGCTGTAGCTAGCAGTAATTTCTTCTTGGGCAATTAGACGAATTGTCGTACTATCCGTCGGAGAAGTTAGGCTCTCATCCCAAGCAGCAATAGCGGTATTAATAACAGAAATCGTGGCAGTACCACTTTTTTTAACACGAAATTTATAAGTATAAGTTTTACTAGTTTGACCTTCTCCTTGTACATAATCCACCACATGGCCAGAACCACTGGTCATTTCTAACAAATTGCTATCGTAACCAATACTAAACTCCCAACTACCTAAGCCTTTACTTTCTCGTAAAGTTACGTTAACCGTAATAGTCCCACCAACGACACCAGTAGCAGAAGTACCAGCGATGGAAACACTGGCTGCGTTTACTGATAAAGGGAAAAAGCAAAATAGAAAAAATCCCACTAAAATAATCCATTTATTTTTCATATGTCACCTACTGTTCTATGGTAATACTACCAAGTATTTGTTTTTGAATACGTAATAAGTCAACCACATTAACCGTACCATCACGATTGGTATCACTTGCTGTTAGTTGCACAGATGATAGATTATTACTATTTAAAATATATTTTTGAACACGTAATAAATCAACTACATTAATTTTACCATCACCATTATTATCACCATAAATAACGATTGTATAATCTTTTGTTTCTTTACCATTTGTAATCGTTAATGTTTTGCCAGTTCCTAAAAGATTAGATTTATCAGATACATTGGTTATTTGCATCTTAGCATAGACACGTTGTAAATCGCTTTCAAAACTACTCGTTGTTTTATTCAAACTAACGCCACTAATAACATTATTATTAAGTTTATAACCAGCACTCGTGATAGCCGTTGCTACTGCTAATACATCTGCGCTCTCTTCAGGGGTATCATCTGGTTCATCTGGGATAATTTCGGTTGGTTCATCGCCCATATTATTAAATACTGGAATTGCAAATTCATAACTCATATTAAGCAAATTATTATCACGATAACTCTTATACGTCGAATACGCTTCGCTAGCATGAGCTCTCACATTCGTAATATATTGGTGGGTATAATGAGGATAAGTAGCATTAGGACCAACATTAAATTTTTGGAAATATAAAGTGTTTTGACCATTACGAATAAATTTTTCCGTAATATAATCTGCACCACCTAAAATAGCTTTTTCTTTACTATTCCAAGGCCTCATATAGCCATCCACACTGGCATCAAAACCACCGTTGGCCCAAATTAAACCGCGAATAACCGGTGATTGATAATAACCATAGGCACCAATATTATAAAAATTATAAATACCTGAATAGCTCAAACCACTACCACAATCATTTTTCGCTGACCAACTGTTTGAATCACTGTATTCTTTTTTGATCAAACATTCGTTGTCAACTGCAAAAGTAAATGACGAACCATCGGTTCCAATTCCTCCATTGGTACCCTTTTCTTGTCTAATACGACTAGCTAGATAGACCGGACTAACATTATAATCCTTCGCAGCTCGCATCAATAAGTCAAGATATTCATTCGTATTTAAGAATGTACCAGTCGTCACCCCTGATACTGCATCTCTAGTGTGAATGTCTCGATTATATGATAAATTTTCAAACATAAAAATGTATTCTTCTGATAAAAAGTTACGGGGATCCATATAATATTGAACGGTACTACGACTTGCCACATACCAGCCTGCTTCCTTACTTGGAATAAAGTTTCCATTACTATCCACTGCTCGCAAGCTCTCATCGGTACCATCTACTACAGAAATATCATCAATATTCTCATTGGTAATTGCTTCATTAAAATCAAGATTAGTCTTAACAGGCGTGAAAGTCCAATTAGGATGTTTATTATGTAATGCCTTTAAATAGGGTAAATAGCTTTCAGTAAAACCTTTACTTAACATTTCTTTTTCAAAATCACCATTCAAATCAATTTCAACTGTTTCTTGAATGACTTGTCCTGAAGAACAAATGTATCCTTCATGAGAATTATAGCTAACTTTATACCAATTATTAAGACAACCACCACCAGCTGGTCCACCATTAGCATCTAATAATGTTACTCTCATGCCATTTAATAATACACCATCGGTTACAGCATTCGTTAATAAGGCACCGCTTGAATTGGGACTAGCACGAAAAGATTTATTTGTATTTAAAATAATGTACTGTTCTGCAAAAACATCAGGAGCGATTAAAAAAGATAAACAAAAACAGCCTAGTAGAAAAAGTAACTTCTTTTTCATATTACCCCTCCTAGTATCTCACTATAATTATAGCATTATCCGACAAAAAACACCAACCCTTTTATAGAGCTGGTGTCAAATTGACAGATTATGATTGTAACGCTATGGTAAACGGATTATTTTTGGTACCATCGCCTCCGGTTATAACAACGCTAGATTTTAGATTCATCACTGGACGGACACCCATTATATTTCCCGGAACTTTACCGTTCAGACCCGGGTTTTAAACACTTTATTTTAAAAGAAGCTCTGTAAACCATTATAAAACAATATTTTCTTTGTCAAATATTAATTATTTTTTATGCGTACAATATTCGTGCTTTTTATATATTTTTCTCTACTAAATTTTATAGTAATCTCTATATATTATACTTTGATTTTTCTAATATAAATTTTTTTTATTTTAGATCGGAAGAGC
>CALVUW010000052.1 GCA_944363695.1 uncultured Bacilli bacterium
TACCAATAATGATGACACGACACAGACCGTTTATATTGCGGAATTAGTCAGTGTATCTTAAAAGATAAAAAGGGGGTGTTGGTGATGAGTCCGTTATCGTTTCAAGAAAAACTACAAATGATATGGGAGATAATATCATCATCTCCTTTATACACAATTGCATTAATTATTATTGTATTCCTAATTTATTTATTTGCAACTACCAATAATAAGAATAAAAAGCAAAGTAAAAAAGCTTATATCTTTCTTTATATAGCAGCTTTCATTTTCTTTGCTGTGCAATATGGAGGTAGTGCTGCTCATTTAGTGGAATATGCCATGAATCAAATGTTTATTGGTTATTACTTTCCTAATATTATGCTTTATTTACTAATGTTTATAATTGCTAATGTTATTTTGTGGAAAACGCTATTTAGTAGTAACACACCGAAATTATTGAAAGTAGTTAATTCAAGTGTGTTTGGAATTTTATTATATCTGTTTGTGTTAGTCTTATCTTTGATTAATCAGTTACAGTTGGACGTCTTTAATTTAGAGGAATTATACAATAGCAATCAAGTAAGAAGTTTATTAGAACTTAGCATGATGATATTTGTTATTTGGGTAGCTGTATTAGTGGTTTATAAGATTATCCGTAAATATCAATTACGACATAAATCACCAACACCGGTACTAGAACCAACTGCATTGAAAAAGTATAAGCTGGTAAAACCAACTGTTCCGAAAATAATGGTGGAAGAAACAACGCCAATCAAGCCAGAAAAAACACATACGACAGCAGAGCCAGAACCATTTACATTAGAAGAATATAAAATGCTATCGCAATTGTTAAAAGAACAAAAACAACAACAGACAGAACCAGCCGCTTTAAGTGAGTTACAAGAATTATATAAAAGTATCGAAATGTAGCCTATAAAAGGGCTACTTTTTATATTTTTGCATATATTGATAGTGGTGATAATATGTTAAATGATGTTGATTACATCAACCAATCTTTAAATAGCGGTTTATTTTTCTTGCGGACCATACGAGAATACTGTGTCAATATTCAGTTATCCTTTTATAAAAATAATGAAATTTATAGCGAACAAGCTGAATCATTAGGTAGGCGTTGTGAAGAATTAATGAGAAGAATTATTAGTTATACTGGTGGTAAAGTATCAGCTGAAGCCTTAGAATACCAACTTTTTGTAACAGACTATACATTGTCAGCTGAAGAATTAACAGAAACGTTATTTGCCATTCAACTAGCAACAGATATAACAGAGCAAGAATTAGCATTTACTGCAGGAACTCAAACGGCACCTTCTCCAGAAGCATTAGAAGCTATCTATACAATAAATGAAAGAGCTAAACAATTAGTAAAAGAATTCCTTATGTTTGCAAATACAATCAAAACACAATTAGAGCAAAATCAATTATTTTCTTATTCTTATCCAACTTTTTATCAATATATGATGATTAATGCTAATTTGTATCAGAATGATTTAAATCGCTTAAATAATCGAGAAATAGCTGATCCGATATCCTCTATTGATAACCGCTATCAATTTAATATTTCCATGTTTGAACTTTTGCAATTTTTACGAGGCTTTATTGACCCTGGAGCTACTAATTATGTAGTACAGATTGATTCTTTATTAACTCGTTATGCTCCTTTATTAGCGGATTATCGTAATTTACCGTTAACACCAGACAATCAAAAGAATCTAACTGAGCGCAGCATTGCTCTTGCCAATGAATTACGAGCATTATTCCCTAATATATTAACAGATTTATTAGAGGCAAGATTGTATTTCATTGTAGAAGCAATTGCTATTGATAATTTTTATCGAGATGTAAATTATTTCTACTACACATTGATGTTAGAACAAAAATACTTAGAGACAATTTAAAAATATGACAAAAGCTTAGCTTTATAAGAAAGCTTTTTCTTTTCATGCTGTCCAAATTCATGTATAATAAAAGTAGGAAGTAGGGTAAAAACATGAAGATAGATGATTTAAATAAACAACAACAAGAAGCCGTTTTGTATAATCAAGGTCCTTTGTTAATATTAGCGGGTGCTGGTAGTGGTAAAACAAAAGTGTTAACCACCAAAATTGCTTATTTACTAGAAGAATGTAATATATCTCCCTATGAAATTTTAGCGATTACCTTTACAAATAAAGCAGCCCGTGAAATGAAAGCAAGAGTAGAAGCGCTAATTGGATCAATCGCACGCGATATTCAGATATCTACCTTTCATTCCTTTGGATTACGCTTATTAAGGGAAAATCATGCTGCTCTAGGATATGAGGCTAATTTTGTTATCATGGATAGTGATGATTCTTTAACAATTATTAAAAAAATATTAAAATCTTTAAATTATGATCCTAAAATATATAATCCTAAAGCGATTAAAAATAAAATTAGTAATTGTAAAAATGAGCTAATCAGTCCGAGTGAATATGAGCGTTATGCGAGTAGCGAGTATGAAAAAGTAATTAATGAAGTATATGAAAAATATGAACAAAAGTTAAAACAGAACAATGCGGTCGATTTTGATGATCTACTTGTATTGCCAATTCGACTTTTCAGAGAGCATCCTTCTATTTTACAACGCTATCAAGAACGCTATAAGTATATTTTAATTGATGAGTATCAGGATACCAATGAAGCACAATATATCTTGAGTAAAATGATTAGTGCTAAATATCAAAACATCTGTGTCGTAGGTGATGCTGATCAAGCAATTTATGGATTCCGTGGTGCTAATTATAAAAATATTTTAAATTTTGAAAAAGACTATCCTAATGCGCTAAGTATTAAGTTGGAGCAAAACTATCGTTCTACTAAGACGATTCTAGATGCTGCTAACTGTGTGATTAAAAACAATCGTAGTCGTAAAGAAAAAAATCTATGGTCGACAAAAGGTGATGGCGAAAAAATTACGTACTATCGTGCTTATGACGAAAAAGATGAAAGTCATTTTGTTAGTGCGACGATCAAAAAAATGATGGAAGCGGGCAAGGATTTATCCACGATTGCCATATTATATCGAACAAATGCACAATCACGTGTCATGGAAGAAGAACTGTTAAAATCTAGTATTCCATACCGTATAGTTGGCGGTTTCAGCTTCTATGCTCGTCGTGAAATCAAAGATTTATTAGCCTATCTAAAATTAATTTACAATGTAAAAGATGATATTAGCTTATTACGGGTTATCAATGTTCCAAAGCGTGGTATTGGTTTAAAAACAATCGAGAAATTAACTCAAAAAGCAGACGAACAACAGATTAGTTTGTTTGAAGCAATTGAAAGTGGGAAAGAGCAAAGCTTTAAAGAATTAATTCTAGATTTACAAAAAGTATCTAATACGATTACCTTGACAGAATTAATTGATAAAGTATTAGAAACTACAGGTATGAAAAAAGAATTAGAAAGTGAAAAAAGCTTAGAAGCAGAAATTCGATTAGAAAACTTAGAGGAATTTAAATCGATTACAAAAGCTTTTGAAGAACGAGAAGGATTGGTCTCATTAGAAGATTTCTTGTATGAAGTTAGTTTAGTAAATGATAAAGATGAATATAGCGAAGCAAGAGATAAAGTTAGCCTAATGACGATTCATGCTGTTAAAGGCCTAGAATTTGACACTGTTTTTGTCATTGGGATGGAAGAAGGCATCTTCCCGCATTTAAATGCTTTAATGAATGCTAGTGAAACAGAAGAAGAACGACGACTTTGTTATGTTGCTATCACACGTGCTAAAGAAAAACTATATGTTGTGAATGCTAGACGAAGAACTTTATTTGGAAAAGACCAAGTTAATCCTCCTAGTCGTTTCTTAGGGGAAATTGATACATCGTTAATGGAAACAAATGTTAATGAAACAAAAGCAGCTGAAAAGGTTGTACATGAAAAAGATGTGCTTCGAGAAGAAGATGTTGACTATGCTATTGGTGATTATGTGGTACATGATACCTTTGGTGCGGGAAAAGTAGTAGATGTTACGAATTCTCTGGTAACGGTCGCTTTTAAATTGCCATATGGTATTAAAAAGTTGATGAAGAATCATAAAAGTTTAACAAAAGTATAGGAGGAAGCATGGAAAATAAATTAAAAAACGGCTTTTCATTGATAATTGGTAAAAATGCCAATGGAAATCTATTAGCCAATTATATAAAAGGTAATATTCCAGTTTCGAGTGAGAAAATTCAAGAAGTAGAACCATCCATTCTAGAGTATTTTTTACAACAACAAACGTTGATCGAAGCATTAAGATATGAACAATACTTCGTTTTTGATTATTTGAAAGAAGCAAATCAGTTTCAACTAGTATTAGAAAAAGAAATGTATGAAGGAGAATATCACGAGCTTGTTGGCTATCAGATTATGCATTGTGAACAGGCTTCAATGATTCCAGAGGTGATACAGCAAATGAAAGAGCAGTTGATGATGAGCGAAAGTGAAAAAATAAAAACGCAACTATCTCTATATGAGCCACTATTTACAAAAATTCAGCAAGGCTATCAATTTAGTTTAAAAACGAATAGCAATCAAGAGTTCGTTGGGGTATTAGCCCGTATCGAAAAGGAGGTATATAAAGAATTTCGAGAATTGGAAGAACGAGATTTCGCTTTCATTTATGATGTGAAAAATCTAAAAAAATCTTTACGAGGGGGAAGAGTTTTTGATCTATCTTATGATCAATCAAATGATAACTTTCAAGCGACTTTGAAAGAAAAAAGTTTCTATGATGCTTGGCATGAACAGGTAAATTGGAAAGATGCTCATCAAGAAGTAGCACCAACTGCAGTTGATGCCATTGTCAAATTAAATGAAAAAATAGGAGAAGAAAGAGAGAAAAAAATATATGTCAAAAGATAAAACATTACTAATTATGGCAGCCGGAATGGGAAGCCGCTTTGGAGGATTAAAACAAATAGAACCAGTTGGTCCAAATCAAGAATTTTTAATTGATTATTCTATTTATGATGCTTTACAGGTAGGGTTTACCAAAGTTGTATTTATTATCAAAGAAGAAAATTATGAAGTGTTTAAAGAAACGATTGGTAAAAGAGTAGAACCTCATATTGCAGTAGAATATGTATTCCAAAAAAATGATAATATTCCACACCATGAATATATTCCCGCCGATCGTAGTAAACCATTAGGAACAGGACATGCCATTTTATGTGCTAAAGATGTGATTCATGAGCCATTTGCTATCATTAATGCCGATGATTTTTATGGAAGAGACGCTTATGTTGTCGCTGCTAATTATTTGGATACCATTGAACCATATCATTATGCTGTTGTAGGTTATAAAGTAGCAAATACGCTAAGTCCTAATGGCTCTGCTAAAAGAGGAATTTGCCGTAGTAACAATCACAAACTAGAAGCTATTATTGAAAGTAGTGTTGAAAGAATAGACGGGCAAATCATTGCGAAACCTTTAAATGGTAGTCAACCATTTACTATCAGCGATAGTACGATTGTTTCCATGAATTTCCTATTGTTTACACCAGATATTTTTGCTTATCTAGAAGAAAAACTAGCCGAGTTTATGGAAGAACATAAAGACGATTTAACTAGTTGCGAATTTTTGATTCCTGATGTACTGGCTGATGCGATCGAAGAAGGAGCCGCTAGTGTAGACCTATTAGATACGACGGCAACTTGGGCTGGTGTTACTTATAAGGAGGATAAAGAAGAGGTTGTTCAAACGATTGCTAATTTAACAGAAAAGAAAGTTTATCCACAACCATTGTGGGAAAATAACAAATAATAAAGGAGATCTTTAGTATGGATGAAATCACACAAGAGAGAATGAATTTATTAATTGATCTTTTAAACGATGCAAATTATCGGTATTATGTTTTAGATGATCCAACGATTACCGATCAAGAATACGATAAATATTTAAGAGAATTGCAAGAAATAGAAGCTATCCATCCAGAATGGAAGAAAGAGGATTCGCCTACTTTACATGTAGGGGGAGAAGTAATTGATTCTTTTGAAAAAGTAGAACATAAAATACCAATGTTATCTTTAGGGGATGTATTTAATGAAGCCGAAATTGTTTCATTTCTAGAACGCATTGAAAACGCGGGATTTCATCCAAACTATGTTTGTGAGTTAAAAATTGATGGTTTATCTGTTTCCCTACATTATGAAAAAGGTAAATTAATTACCGCTGCTACTAGAGGTAATGGGGTAGTAGGAGAAGATATTACACATAATGTAAAAACAATCAAAAGTATTCCCTTACGCTTAAAAGAAGACATTGATATTGAAGTTCGTGGCGAAATTTATATGAGCAAAAAGACATTGGAAACTCTTAATAAAGAACGAATCGCACATGGTGAAAAACCATTACAAAATACAAGAAATGCTGCGGCTGGTTCTATTCGCCAACTAGATTCAAAAATCGCTGCTAAACGTAACTTAGATGCCTTTATCTATCATTTGCCTAATCCTCTAGATTATGATATTCATACCCATCATGAAGCTCTGGATTTTATGAAAAAATTGGGATTCAAAACAAACCCTAATAATCGAATTGTCCATAATATTGGAGAAGTCATGGACTATATTCATGAAAAAGGTCAAATGAGAGATAAACTAGACTATGATATTGATGGTATTGTCATAAAGGTAGATTCCATTGACCAACAAATGGCTTTAGGTTATACGGCAAAAACACCACGATGGGCGATTGCTTATAAGTTTCCGGCTCAAGAAGTATTAACTAAATTAAAAGATATCATCTTTACAGTTGGAAGAACGGGTCAAATTACGCCTAATGCTATATTAGATCCGGTTATTGTAATGGGTAGTACGATCTCAAGAGCGACGCTTCATAATGAAGATTATGTCAAAAATAAAGACTTGCGCATCGGCGATATTGTGTCGATTCGCAAAGCAGGAGATGTTATACCAGAAGTAGTCGAAGCGAAAAAAGAACGGCGTGATGGTACGGAAAAACCATTTGAGATGATTGAACAGTGTCCGATTTGTCAAACAAAATTAATCAAAAAAGAAGGACAGGTCGATTACTATTGTCCTAATGCTGCTTGTCCGGCCCGTCATGTGGAAAGCTTTATTCATTTTGTTAGTCGTCCTGCAATGAATATAGAAGGCTTGGGTGATAGAATTATGGAAGATTTATATAACTTTCATTTTATTCACTCTATTGCGGATATTTATCAATTATATACCAAGAAAGACCAGTTAATTAAATTGGAAGGATATGGAGAAAAGTCGGTAGAAAAACTGTTGGACTCTATCGAAAAAAGCAAAGAAAATTCATTAGAAAGATTACTATTTGGTTTAGGGATTTCTCATGTGGGAGCCGAAAAAGCCAAAGTATTAGCAAGTCACTTTAAAACAATGGATCAGTTAATGCGTGCTACGAAAGAAGAGCTGATGGCATTAGATGATATCGGACCAATTATTGCTGAAAATGTTGTTGCTTATTTTGCCGATCCTACTAACCAAGACATAATTGCTACTTTACAAGCATATGGTTTAAACATGAAGTACCTAGGAACAGAAATTGTATTGGATGAAAATTTTGCTGGTAAGAAATTTGTGTTAACCGGAACGTTAACGAAAATGACTAGAGAAAAGGCCAAAGCTTTAATAGAACAATTAGGGGGAAAAACGGTAGAGAGCGTTTCAAAAAATACAACTGCGGTTATTGTCGGAGAAAATCCTGGTAGTAAATATGATAAAGCGAAAAGCTTGCAAATTCCAATTTGGAGTGAAAATGAAATACTAGAAAAAGTTGAAAAGTTAAATTGAATTTTGTCGTATAATAGCGTATAATGAGAATAACATGGAAGA
>CALVUW010000053.1 GCA_944363695.1 uncultured Bacilli bacterium
ATTTGCAATATGAACACCTAATAAATAGTTACCATTGCTAAGACGTTCCACACTAACAGCATCATCAATATCTTTGGTATGATCACAATCGATCGTAAAAATATTTTTATCACGGAAATCATAACGCCCTGCTGCTTCTTGAGCACTAACTTCTTGCGGTATGGCAGCGGCTTCTTTTAAACATGACTCATTAAAAGTAAGATGAAACCCTTTACTAGCAGCAATTGTTTTTAGTTCGATATCTGGTTCGTTTTTATGCCCAATTGTTGCTATATAAGTTGCTTCGTAGGTATCAGATTCACTTTTATCACTTGAGATATTTACTAAGACTCTTTCGCCGATTTTTAATTTTTTAAAATCTAATGATCCGATTCTAGCATGTACATTTTGTCGTTCTAAAAAAGAAAAAAGTTTTAGTCTTTTAACACTATTTTCTTTAATGACTTCATACACATATTGATTAGCCTCACGATGAATGAGTTTCTCGATTTGATGTGTTTGCTTATTAATCATAACCACATCTTGATCTAAAAACTGATTGGCCATCTCGCGTGTTAGAAAGCATTGGTGTCCATCTTGTTCATAGTATAATTCATTACTAGTTGTGGCCTTTAATTTTGTTACAAAAGCTTGCTGTGTAGGGAAGGGAAGGTAGTGCTTGTCATCTTTTAATATTTTTCCTTCTATTTCTAATTTTTTCAACAACTCTGTTAAGTAAGTACTATCTTGATGAGTGTAGGCACGAGCTAGGTGCTTTAGTTGTTTATAGGTTAGATTTCGCTCTTGTAGTTTTTGTATTAGAAAAGGTTCTATTTTCTCTAAATTACGTTTGATAATGCGCTTGATATGATAGCAATCGGTTTCACTATCTTGTTCAACAACTACGGTGTCATCTTCTAGGCAATAATGATTAACACTAGTGGGAAGTTCTATTTTGTGGTTTTCTAGTAGGAGGTATAACTGATTTCCTTCTTTAGTAATGTTACCTATATGATAATGTGCCGGAAATGGCATAAATTTATTTTTTTCATACTGATAAATCTGTCCTTGGATCTGTAATTGTTGGATGGTATCCATAAAAGCTAAATGTTGTTTATACGTTTTAATTTGACATAGGTGGTAAAGCTGATGCCAGGTCATATTCCTAGTTTGTACTCCAATTTTGATTTGTTCATTCCATGTTCTTCTTTCCATATTTCCTCCCAAAAACAATAAAACTACGCGAGTAATTGCGTAGTTATCTTTCCTTATAAGTACTAACAGTTGGAGTCATAGAGGGAGTCATAGATAATACTAATAGTTCTTTCATATTATCAGCCTCCTTCTATTGCCATCATATCGTAATATTTTGACAAACGCAAGTGGTTATTTATTCCACTGTCACTGATTTTGCCAGATTTCTAGGCTTATCGATGGAACATCCTTTAACTAAGGCGGTTTCATAAGCGATTAACTGTAAAGGGATTGACACTAAAATTGGTAAAACAAAATCTGTAGTAGATGGTAGAAGAATATATTTGGTAATACTTGGGTCATTACTTAATGATACATTATTTGTAATAAGATAAATTGGTGCCCCTCTAGCTGCCGTTTCTTTTAAATTACTAATCGTTTTATCATCTAAAATGGAATTTGTTGCACTCGCAATGACAGGTGTCTTTTCGGTGATTAAAGAAATGGTACCGTGTTTTAGTTCACCAGCTGGATAACATTCACTATGAATATAGGATATTTCTTTTAGTTTTAAGGATCCTTCTTGCATAAGAGCATAATCAAGGCCGCGGCCTAAATAGAAGATATCTGAATGTGAATATAGATTTGTAGCGATTTGTTTATAATCATCTCTATTAGCTAACAAAGCAGATATAAGTTCTGGCAGTTGTTCAAAGTCTTTTTCTATCATTTCTATTTGTGTCTCTGCTAATAAATTCTTTTGTTTAGCTATTGAAAAGGCCAATAGTGATAAACATATTACTTGTGCAGTATATGCCTTGGTAGAGGCAACTGCAATTTCTGGACCCGCTTGGGTATAAATGACATAATCGACACTTCTAGCAATGCAGCTATCTACGACATTTACAATACCAAGGGTTGGAATGTGTTTTTCTTTTACCATTTTTAAAGCTGCTAGACTATCGGCTGTTTCGCCCGATTGAGAAACAATTATGACTAACACTTGTGGATCTAAAAAGTTTTGTTTGTAGCGATATTCACTGGCTAATTCTACGGAAACTGGAATATGAGCGTATGTTTCCAATAAATACTTTCCAACTAATCCAGCATGCATCGCCGTTCCACAGGCTACAATATCAATTCGTTTATAGCTAGCCAAACGAGATAGTAGGGAAGTGTTAGTTTTTAAGAGTTTAGTCACTGTTTCTATGGTAGCTTTTAGCGTTGTTGGTTGCTCGTAAATTTCTTTTAACATATAGTGCTCATAACAAGCTTTACTAGCACTATTAGCAGATAGCGATGCTTCTTTTTCCTCTTTCATAATTTCAATACCGTCTTGATTATAAAAAAGAGTACTATCGGCTGTGATGATGGCAAACTCTAAATCATCTAATAAATAGTAATGGTTGGTATGCATTAAAATAGCCTGTATATCACTGGCAATGAAATTTTGATTGGAACTTGTGCCAATTAATAGTGGACTATCTTTTTTAATAGCATAAATCGTATTTGGTTCGTCCATACAGATAGCAGCGATCGCATAGCTGCCTTGAATGGCTTTCATAAACTGTCTAATTGTTTGTTTCATATCCTGATATTGTGCATAATAATCATCTAGTAGAGCACAAGCTACTTCTGTGTCAGTATCACTTTGAAAGACACAACCTTTTTGTTGTAATTCTTCTTTTAACGTTAAGTAATTTTCGATAATCCCATTATGTACAATAGTAATTTTACCACATTGATGCGGATGAGCATTATTTGTAGTCGCGCGACCATGAGTCGCCCATCTGGTATGGCCGATCCCAAGATTAGAATTGATCGTTAGATCGACTTTTTGTTTTAAGGCTTCAATTTGACCTTGGGATTTAATAATTTGTATTCCATTATTATGGATAAAAGCAATACCAGCTGAATCATAGCCACGATATTGCAAATGTTCTAAACCTTCTAATAATATAGAAATTGCTTGTTTGTTTTTGGTAGCAACACCAATAATTCCACACATAAACTTCTCCTTAATTTTATAGTCTAAAAGTGTAATATGTGTTTTGTCATAATCTTGATTTTATGGTTTGTCACATATTTAACGGTTACTAGCCGTGATAACATCCGCCGAATTTTCGATCGTTATCAACCTCGTCAACCCAATGGGTTCTGGCGCTAAAGAAATACTATTCCTCCTATAGTATTTATCTTTATTTTATTGTATGAATTTTAGAAAAATTGGTCAATCTTTTCATCGTAAAGAATTGTAAAATGAAAGTAAGTGCGTTATAATATACATATGTTCACGTAGCTCAGTAGGATAGAGTGCTTCCCTCCGAAGGAAGAGGTCGTGGGTTCGATTCCCGCCGTGAACACCATATAGATAGTTACTCGAACTAGAAATAGTTCGTTTTTTGTAAAGTCATTCCATTGTACTAGAATAACTTTACAAGAAGCCGCTAGGTTATTAGGACAAAATGTATTAGATGATGCCATTCAATATTATTCTAACAAACCTGAAATCGTTCCAATCGGTAAGTGTTTATAGGAAACAAATTTATCTTATAATAAAAATTTTTTTATCGGAAGAAAAGTAATGTAAAACAAAAAGAAAAGTCTGATTAATGGCTTTTCTTTTGTAATAAAGTAAGTTGTTTTTGAATATTTTGTTTACTTGTTTCTGAATTATTTTCTAGATGATTTTTATGATCGACTAATCCTAAAGCAAGTAGTTGGTCGTAATCAACTTTTGATTTTAAAATAGTTGTGTTCATTTGCCGCCAATCTCCATAATTATGGCAACTTATAGTATCTAAATCATATATGATAGAAAGTTTGTCTTCTTCTGGTATATTCCACTGATAGACTTCTAATATTCGTTGCAGGCAAGAAGCACTTTGTATCAGTTTGATTTGACTAGCAAATAGGCGATATGATTGATGGCGTACCGCTACGTTTTTTATATGATCATTAATATCAAAAATATCTAACAAGTGCTGATTGACTCGTTGACAAGAAGCCATAATACCTTCTTTAGAATGTTGACGATAGTAATAATCAGGATTATTAAAAGAAACAATATAATCTGCTTTTACCATTTGTGAGTAGGTAAAAGCACCATCTTCCCATATTTTATGTTCTAAGAAGGGACGTTCTGGAATTGTATCTTTTCGAAAAATTTTATTACAGCAAGAAGGTGTTTCCCAATATAAGTAATTGGGATTTTTTGGTATGCAAATTTTTTTGCCACCTTGCCGCTTGGTATCATCTATATCATCAAAATGACTGTTTTCACTGACATCTTTCATTCCTGTAGATACAATCTCTGGATAGTCGGTTTTACTAGCTGCATAATAGAGATCATCATACATATCAGGATGTACAAAATCATCACTATCGACAAAACCAATATATTCTCCTTGGGCGATAGCGATACCATCATTACGGCTACTGCTTAGTCCCTGATTTTTAGGATGACGAATAATTTTTAACTTGGAAGTATATAGCTTTTGATAATGTTCTAAGACGGATAAACTTTGATCGGTAGAAGCATCATCTATAGCAATAATTTCCATATCATCTAGGGTTTGTTTTAGTAAACTATTAAGGCAATCGGGTAAATAATTACTAGCATTATATACTGGTACAATGACACTTACTTTACTCATAATGTTTCCCCCTTTTAAAATTGTTCCTATTATACCACTTTTTCTTCTGTTTTTCAAATATTCGGTATATCATTTTCTAAATCGGAAGGTATAGTAAACACGATCATAGGGTTTTTCTACTAACTGCTGTAAAATATCAGCTTGTTTTTGTTCTTCCTCACTTAGGGCTGCACACCAGGAAAAGATATAAGCATCTTGATAGCCTTCATTAGCAAATAAAGTTTGAATATCTTGAATAGTAAAGTAGTGTCTTTGCTCTGGTAATCTTTCGTACCAAGATTCCGTTAGTAATAAGTTGATATTTTTAAGACTTGCCATATTATGAATTTCTCCAATTATATAGCCATCTTTTGTTAGATAATTTTTAAGTTGTTTTATAAAATCTTGCGGATTGTCTATTTCTTCTAGCGTTGTTCCAATTAAGATACAATCATAGGTATTATTTTTAGCCGCTTCTAAAGAAGGAAAAATAGTATGGGCAAAGTGAGATGCGATATCGGCTTTATGCGGATTTGCTTCGATCCCATCAATTTTTAAATTTGGATATTTATATTGCAGCTGCAGTAAAGTAATGCCAATTCCACAATTAATTTCCAAAAGTGTGGTGGCCTCTTGTAATAAGTAGAAGGAAGCCTCTTTCATCTCATCAAAGGCAAATGTATGAAAGCCCCATTTTTTTTGAAAATAGTCCCGATTCTTATTTAAGATTGTATAAAAAGAAGTGAGGTCTTTGCGAAAGGAAGAGCCAAGATAATGATGGATAAAACAATCGTGGCAAAGCATTAAGCGATAGCCCTGTTCAATAATCTGTAAAGATAAATCATTATCTTCTACATAACCAGGAGAGTAGGCTTCATCTAGACATTTAATTTTATCGATGACTTCCCGTTTGATTAATAGACAGAAACCAATAAGAAACGCTTTTTCTTCCCAACGAGAAGCGTCTGAGACGTTGTTTTCTTTGGCTAGAGCTTGCATCGTTTCAAAATCATCATAAACAAGAGAGGCACCTTGCAAGTTTTCATTGTGGTTACATACAGCACCGGCAGCACCAATTATTGGTTGACTATGCAGACACGTAGATAAATTTTCAAGCCAGCAGCTGGTAACGATTGTATCGTTGTTTAATAACAAAATATCATTTTTGGGGTTAGCTATTGCGATTCCTTGATTACATGCAGCAGGGAAACCAACATTTTGCTCGTTAAAAATTACTTTTATCTCACTTTGTTCTTGTAACCAGCTTTTAGTTTCTTCATCAGAAGCATTATCAACGATAATAATTTCGTATTGGTCTTTAGGAGTATACTTTTTAATACTTTGTAAGCAGTCTTTTGTATATGCCAGTTGATTATAACTGATTAGAATAATAGATACTTGTCTTTTCATTATTTCACCTATTTACTTATATGTGATAGCATTACGTTTTACGAGTATTTATTATTTTTAATGAGAAAAATATCGTTTTTTTACTTTCTTTCATAAATATATGTTAAGATAGTAATAGAGGAGAAAATTATGAAACGAAAGATACGATATATTGGTTTGATTTTAGCAGTTTTATTTATGATAACAGGCTGTACAACAGCTAAGGCGTATACATTCGATGTCGAAACAGGAGATATGATACGTGTGGAGCTCAATACAACCGGTGGATATGATCTTTCATCTGAAGTGCCATTTACTATTTCTAGAGGAGATGAAACAATCAGTCAAGGGACTTTTTTAACATTAGATGGTTATAATTACTATATCGCTGCGATAGAAAGTGATAGTAAAGCTGAAAAAATTGAAAGTGATACAAAAGGAGATATTAGTTATACGTTTTATGTCTATCATGAATCAGATGATAGTAAGCAATACAACTATGTAATTAAAGTAAATGGTTCTGATACCGGATTATTAATTGCTAATTATATTTCAGAAGAATCAGCTAGAGATTGTTTTGAACGGTTAATAATTAGCCAAGATTAGTTGACAGGAGGTAATTTTATGCAAGAAAAATTAATTTTTTATTATAGTGCTATGAAGGGTGGTAAAACGACTAGAATTCTTCAAAAATTACATGATTTAGAAGAAAATGGTCAAAATGTATTAGTTATTAAACCACAAGTAGATACAAAGGGCAGTGATATGATTATTAATCGGCAAAAAGAAAGTAGAAAGGTAGATATCTTATTAAAGCCGGATGACACATTATTGTCCGAACAATATATAAAAAAGATTTGGTATGCGCACCATATTTTAGTAGATGAAGCGCAGTTTTTAGAAGAAAAGCAGATCGAAGAATTATGGGAAATTAATAAAAATATTAATATTCCAATCACTTGTTTTGGATTAAAAAGCAATTTTCAGGGCGAATTATTTGCTGGATCTGCTAAATTGATCGCCTTAGCGGACGAAATAGTAGAGCTAGATAGTAATTCTTTATGTCCGTGTGGAGCACCAGCTAAATTTAATGCTAGAATGGTCAATGATTGTTTTACTATGGAAGGTAGTGAAATAGAAATTGATGGTGCTAATCAAGACATAACTTATGTTCCGCTTTGTGGTAAATGTTATTTTGATAAAATTTATAGTAAGAAAAAGATGAAAAAACACGCAAAAAAAGAAGAATAACTTTTTATAGTCTTGGCTTCTCAATTCTTCTTTTTTGAAGTGTTTTTTGTTGTTCTGTTAAACTATTTACTAATCTCTGATGTAATGCATCTTCTTTTGGAGTGTAAAATGATAGTGCATTATTACTTTGTGTTAGAATTAAATCTTGTATGGATATAGTATCTAGAGAATCATTTTTCTTTGTTCTTGCAAAGTATCCATTATAGCAAACTAACTCTTTAGATCCGCCTGCTTTAATATATTCATTTATGAATAGTTTTAGTTCGGGATCAGAATAATCTACACCATACATCATAGGAATATCAATATTTCTATTGAATTCTCTGGCAA
>CALVUW010000054.1 GCA_944363695.1 uncultured Bacilli bacterium
GTAATTAGTGCTAATGAAAGTTAGTGTAGTGCAGTAACCGATAGGTCGTTGGTTCGAGCCCAACACGAGGAGCCATAAAGAGTTTTCGTCGAACTTTTTGAAAGCCTTGATAAAACTTAATTTCAAGATTACAAAAAGTTTGATGAACACAAAAACTGAAACCGTTTCAAAAGAAACGGTCTTTTTTTGACCAAAAATATTGAAAAAAGGAGGTTTTTGTGGTATTATGTTACATATAATTAAAAAAGAAATCAATATGAGTAAAGAATTATACTCTAAAATCGAATGGGCATGCCGTTTAGAATTTCATGGAAAAGAACAGCCACAAATTATTAATGGTTGTCTAAGAATAATTGAGCATACCAATATAGCGTATGTAGAGCCCCATAGAGTAATTATTAAAGATAGATTGTACCTATTCTTTAATGAACACGATTATTTCTATATAAATGATTTAAGTACAAAATATCCGCTATCTAAATTACAAGAGTACATAGCAGATGGTAATACATAACATAGAACGGCAAAGCATTTTAGAGTTTTTAAAAAATTATACTATATTGGTTTATTTGTGTTATATAAAAGAAAATTAAAGAGATAGTAATAATAAAAGAAAAAACTCTATAAGTGCTAATAGCTAAAACTATGCTATGTGGCACTTTTTTGCGTATAATGCAAAGTTGCCTTTCTATTCATAAAATTTGGAAGGAGGATATTTGTAGAAATGAATGAAGAAAGGAAAGTAGCAGGAATCTATATTAGAGTTAGTACAGAAGATCAAGCAAGAGAAGGATTTAGTTTAGGAGAACAGGAGGAAAAACTAAAAGCACTTTGTAAATATAAAGACTATGAGATATTTAAAATTTATAAAGATGCAGGAATATCAGCAAAAGATATGACAAACAGACCAGCATTTCAGCAAATGTTAGAAGATATGAAAGCAGGTAAAATTAATTATATTGTAGCCTATAAACTAGATAGAGTTACAAGGTCTGTTAGAGATTTAGAAGTATTAATATCAGAATTAGAAAAGCATAATTGTTACCTTATTTGCGATAGAGATGATGTAAATACTAGCAGTGCTAATCGGAAGATTTTTTGTAAGAATGTTAACAGTTCTTTCACAATTAGAAATTGAAATAGTATCAGAAAGAACAAAATTCGGAATGACAGGAGCAATAAAATCTGGTCATGTACCACGGAACTTGCCCATTAGGTTACAAAAGAGAAAATAAAAAAATGATAATTGATGAAACTACAAAAGATTTAGTATTAAGAATATTTAATATGTACTTGGAAGGGAAAAGTTATCAAACAATAGCAAATATATTAAATGCAGAAGGAATACCAACACAGACAAATAAAAAGTGGAAAGATACTACTGTTGCTAAAATAATTAGTAATAAGATTTACGTAGGAGATTTTGAGCAATATAAAAATGTTCAAGGGAAAGAACCAGTTGTTTATATGAATGTAGTAGAGCCAATTATAACAAGAGCAATGTTTGAAGATGTACAAGCACAAAAAGAGAAAAATCAAAGAGCATTTTGTAGAGATAGAGTATATATCTTTATGCAAAAGTTGTTATGTCCTAAATGTGGCAAAATAATGCAATGTAAAGGCTCTGGTGGACAAAAGAAAAAGTATATGTACTATCACTGTTCAGATTGTAAAACTTATTTAAGAGAGGATTTAGTTGAAGATTCAGTTATGTTTTTGATAATGAACTTAATTGAATATGATATGACAGTTAAAAAATATTTCTTTCCTGTTTTAGCAGATAAAAAAGAGCAAAATACAAAAAAGTTAGATAAAGAAATTTCTACTTTACAAAATCAAAAGAACAGAATAAAGGAAGCATATATTAAAGGAATTGTAGAAGTAAATGACTTTGAAGAAGATTATAGAGTTATAGAAGAAAAATTAAATCTACTAGAACGAAAACGAATTGCAAGAATAGATATAAATAAGCAAACATTTAGTCCACAACAAATAATGGCAGATAGAGATGTAGAAAAAGAAAAGTTAATTCGTTCAAATAAATTTAAAGATATGCTTATGGCAGAGTGGAACAATAAAACAAAAGAAGAAAAGCAAGAATTTATTTCCAAATTTATAGAAAGTATTACACTTGAAAAAGACAGTAAAAATTATTATAGCCTTATTAATATAAAATTTAGAAGTAATTTTCTTGAACAAATATATAAACTTATGGACTTAGGTATGTTTGATGTTTCAATACCATGTACAATAGGAAAAGAAGAAACAGAAATCACGTCTACAGTATTAATGGATAGAAAAGAATTGAAAGAATATATAGAAAGATTAAATAATTATTATGAAGTTTCTTATTATGAACTAAAAAATTTAGATGCACCTAAAAAAGGATACAAGAAAAAATATTTTACAATAGATGAGACAAATGATAATGGGGAAAAATTATTTAAGTTAGTAGAACTAATAAGTGATGATAAAAAATTTCCACAGAAAGAAACAAATAGAATACTTGGAGAAATAAGAGTAAAAGAAAAAGTAGTTTAATGGAGGTAAAAGAAAATGAAAAATAAAGAATTAAAAGAAAATAAATATGGAATAGAATATACAAAAATTGGAGAATATTATATGCCAAATTTAGTTTTAGAAAAAGAAAAAATAAATCTAAATAAATATGGTAGAGCAAGACTAAATTTTTTGAAACAAAATAGAAAAGCAGAATATACAATAATGTTTGTTAATGGAACACTTAATAATCATCTAAAAGAAATTCAAGAATTAGCACAAGAAAAAATTGATATTATAATAGAACAATTGAAACAAAAAAATAATCTAACTGAAGAAATGAAAAATACAAACCAATTATATTGGGTGGGTATGATGAACTCTTTTAAAAATACTGCAGAAGAAATTATATATAAAGAACTAATTTATGTATAAACAAAAATATTAGTTAGCGGGATTACAAATTTATATCTATTAGTGTAGCGAGCATAGGTTTTGTATTGCCACAAAACCGACAACTTATGTTGAAAGGGGATTTTAATCCCCTATACCCCCTAACTAATGAATAAAAAATAGAGTAAAAATTGGAAAGAAAAATTAAATTTTTTAATAGAGATTTTATCAAAAAAATGAAACAAAATTTATGAAAAAAGGATGTGAAAAATTATGAGAAATAGAACAATAGGAATTAATGTTAGAGTGAGTGAAAATGAAAAGAAAAAGTTACAAAGAAATGCAAAAAAGAGTAAATTATCTTTATCAGGTTATTTAAGAAAATCTGGATTACAACAAAAAATTTATGAAGTACCAGATGAAAAAATATATAAAATTTATACAGGAATAACTGACCTAAAATATCAAATTCCTTATTTAAATAATGATGAAATAAAAGAAAAAATAGAAAAAATGCAAAGTGATTTTTTAGATGTATATAACAATAAAGAAGATGGTGATGAAGATGGCAACAACAAAAATATGGGCAATTAAGGATAGTTTATCTCGAGTAGTAAATTATGCAAAAAATCCAGAAAAGACACTTTTTTCAGATTTAAAACAAGTATTAATGTATGCAGAAAATGATGAAAAAACTATTGATGAAAATGAGAAAACTATATATGTAACAGGAGTAAATTGTGATAGTAAAACAGCTTATGAAGAAATGAACTTTGTTCAAAAAAAATTTGATAAATGCACAGGAAATATAGCATATCATGCATACCAAAGCTTTAAAACTGGAGAAGTATCACCAGAACTTGCACATAAAATTGGAGTAAAACTTGCAAAAGAAATGTGGAGTGAATATCAAGTAGTAGTTGCAACACACTTTAATACTGGCACATATCATAATCACTTTGTAGTAAATTCAGTTAATATGTTTACAGGAAAGAAGTTTAATTGCAACAAAGGTGCATACTATAAATTTAGAGAGATTTCAGACAGACTATGCAAAGAAAACAACTTGATAGTTATAGAAAATCCAAAAGGAAAAACACCAAGAAGCATATACTTTGCAGAAAAACGAGGAGAGCCAACAAAATACAATCTAATGAGACAAGCCATAGATGAAGCAATTGCAATATGTTTAACTTATGACCAATTTAAAAAAGTAATGTATAAGAAAGGTTATATTATAAATGATGCTACAAACAAAAAATATCCAACAATACGTTCAATAAACGATAAAAAAGCTACAAGAATGTATCAATTAGGAGAAGAATATTTGCCACAAAGTATAGCAAATAAAGTATATAATAATCCATATTATGTGCAAGAAAATTATTATAAACTAATGAAGCAAAAAAAGAATTACAAAAAATACAATGTTTATAAAGTTAAGGGTAGTTTTAAAAGTATGAAAAAACTTTCTGGAATAGATGTATTATTTCTGGTACTATTTCATTTATTAGGAATAAATACTAGACCAAATATTAAAAAACACCAACCATTATCACCAGAGATGAAAAGAGCAGTTAGACAAATGGATAGATATGCGAATGAGATTAGGCTTATTGTAACAGAAAAAATAAAAACAGTAGAAGATGTAGAGAATTGTATTACACGAACTGAAAAAGAAATAAAAGAAGTTACTAATATAAGGCAAAAGTACAGAAACAAGTTAAGAAATTGTAAAGATGATAAGTTGATAACAGAGTATAAACAGAAGATAAGCGATTGTACATCTATATTAAATAGATATAGAAGAAATATAAAAACTGCAAATTACATTTTAGAAGATATACCAAAGGTTAAAGAAATTATAAAAATTGAGGAACAAATGAGAAAAAGACAAGAAGATATTACAAGAATGAAGAAAAAAGAAATATATGCAAGATAACTAAAAAAAGGTTGTTACTTATATAAATAACAGCCTTTCAATGTTTTATAATACTTTGATGTAATTTATAAGAATTTATAAAATTAATTCAAAAATATTGAAAATTTATATTTTTTATGATAAATTTAAGGAAAACATAGGAGAAGATTATGAATAATATAATTGAATTTAACAACGAATCTAATATTTTAACTAGAAACCCAACGCAAGGTGTAGAGTTAGAATTAGTTAATAGATTTATAGATTTTAAAAAAAATATATTTGAAAAAAAATGTAAAAATGATGAGTTGAGTATGGCAATTTTTGAAGAACTAAAAGTAGAATCTTCTTATCCAGACATAATATTTGTTGAATATAAAAAGGAGAATTTTGACAAATGGAATGAAAATAGAAAAAAACTAAATAACCAAGATTTAAAGATATTGTATCATATGTATATGAAAAAAGGTATAAGTAATACTCAATTAAAAAAGCAATTAGGAATAAATGATAGCATAATATTAGAAGCTATTACAAAATTATTAGATGCTAAAATGATTGAAAGAAAAAACAAACTATGGCAAATATGTGATAGAAAGAATTTTTTTGCAATAACAAAAATAGAAACTGTTGAAGCAAAAATAAACCAATGGAACAGTGCTTTAATTCAAGCTATAAATAACTTAAGATTTTCATCTGAAAGTTATGTGTTATCAAATACTAAACAAGAACCAAATAGTACTACAAAAAATAAGTTTGATAATTTAGGTATTGGTATGTATCAAGAAAAAAACGATAAATTTAATATGATTATGAAGGCTAGAAAAAATCGAATACCTAATAGTTATTCTTCATTAGTGCTAGAGGAAATTATAGGAAAAAGAATTTGTGTGTAAAGAGAGGATAAACAATGGAGAGCGAGATAGAAAATCAAATTTTAGGAATAAAAATTGTCGACAGACTAAATCCAGGATCACAAAAGGATGTATATAAAATTGTATCTAAAGATTATGGGAATTGTGTTTTAAAGATTGTTAGAACTGATACTGATGTTGATAGAGTAATTAGAGAAATCGAAATAGTAACAAAATATGATATTCCAAATGTTCCTAAAATATATAATACGGGAGAAATTTATTTAAATGGAAATAGATGTATTTATATTATAGAACAACTTATTAAAGGTAATAGTTTAAGAGAAATACTTATAAAAAAGCAAAAATTAGATTTAAAAGAAGCATATTCTTTGTTAGAAACATTATTAATTACTGAAAGTAAATTAGAAGAATATAATGTTATACATAGAGATATAAAACCTGAAAATATATTGGTGAGTGATGATAAATATTATTTAATAGATTTTGGAATTGCTAAAGCATTAGATATGCAATCTTTAACATTTGTACTTAATACTAAATCACCACATACACCAGGATATGGAGCACCAGAACTATTAAATTATTATGAAAATAGAAATATAGATTCAAGAGCAGACTTATTTTCCATAGGTGTAGTAATTTATGAATGTATATTTGGAATTAATCCATATAGAACGGGTACAGAACAATCATATAATGAAATATGGTATAAAACAATCACAGTAGTTCCTGAAAGATTACAAATAAAAGGAGATACACAACAACAATTTATGGGACTTATTGAAACACTAATGATGAAACCGATATCAAAAAGACCTTCTTCTGCCAAAAAAGCATTAGAATGGTTATATGGGTTAAAAGAAACATTAGTTATAGGAGATGAATAATGGAACTATATTTACAATTTGGTTATGGAATGAAACAGTTATCTATAGATTTAGCTGAAAAATGGAAAAAAGCAACTGTAATTTTAAGCCCTAGAGATATTAAAGAAAATAGTTTATGGAAATGGTGTAGAGAATTTGCTGCCCATAACATAAATCTCTTATTTGATCCTCAATGTTATTATCCAAAACAAAATCACAAAAATCTAAGTATGTATGGTTATCACAATTTAGTGAATTATACTAATATTGGTAAAAAAGATAATGTGACAAAAGAAGAACAACTATTGATAAAAATTAAAGAGTATAATGACATAGCAAATACTATAGAGTATATTGTGCCAAGTATTATGCAGTCTGAAATTGATAATGACTGGTTTATAAAGAATAAATTATTAGTAGATAAATCAAAGGAAATACTAGTAGACAAAGCTAGGATAATGACTATAGCTTTGCCAAGTAGTGCTTTGCTTGGAAACAATGAAATAACTGAAAAAATACTTGAAAATACTGAACATTGGGATATAGACGGATATTATATTGTTGCCTATCATCCAGAAAATAAATATTTAGTGGATGATGAAATTACTTGGATGACAAACTTAATGGATTTATGTGCAGGTTTGAAATTACAAAGAAAAAAAGTAATTTTAGGATATGCAAATCATCAATTTTTATCTTTTGCACCAACAAAAATTGATGCTATTGCATCAGGAACATGGCTTAATGTTAGAAAATTTGATAATAAATTTAAGGACGAGGATTCAGAACCTAAACAAAGAAACATTTGGTATTATTATCCTCAAGCATTATCGGAATATAAAATATCATTTTTAGATTTAGCATTTAATAATGGTATATTAAATAGAATGAAACCAGATTCAAATTTAAATGATGAATATGCAGATGTATTATTTAATGGAGCATTGCCAACAAGTACATCATACAGTGAAAGAGAGTCTCATAGGCACTATTTAAATAGTTTAAAACATCAAATAGAT
>CALVUW010000055.1 GCA_944363695.1 uncultured Bacilli bacterium
GTTAACGTAACAACAAATGGTAGACTTATACGATACAACTAAATAAAATATAAGTTTATGTATTAAAAATATCTTTTAAGAAGAATTGATGGAGAATGCAACTATCAAGGAATTCTTGACAGTTCAAAAAGAAGGAAATAGAAGATAAAATCAAGGATGAATAGAGTGATACATTAGTGTATAATGGAAAAGAAGGTGATAGCATGATAGCAGCAGTATTAGTAGAGGTAACTAATAAGAATGTGGATAAACTATTTGATTACTTAGTTCCTAGCTCTTTAGAGTCAGAGATTCAGATTGGTATTCGAGTGGAAGTGCCTTTTGCGACGCGAACACTGGAAGGTTTTGTGTTGGAGATAAAAAATAGCTCTGAAGCCAAAAATTTAAAAGAGATTAAACGGGTGATAGATGAGAAGAGTATTTTAAATAAAGAATTGTTGGAACTTGGTAAATGGATGGCTAATGATACACTTTCTTCATTGATTAACTGCTATCAAGTGATGTTACCAAAAGCTTTGAAGGCCCAAGCGGGTACTAATATTGGCAAGAAATACGAAAAAGTTTATTATTATCATCCTGAAGTGGAAGTAAAGCTTAATAAGAGTCAAGAGGAAGTCGTTGCTGCTTTTCAAAAGAAAAATCCATTAAGTAGAAGTGAGTTGCATGATTTTTCTAAAGCTCGACTTGATCGTTTGGTGGAAAAGCGTGTTCTAGAAGAAAGATTAGTGGAAGCTTATCGACTAGAACAGGAAGAAGAGAAGGCAGTTCGTTATTCTTTGACGGTGGAACAACAGAAGGCAGTCGATACAATGATCCAAACGGATAAGACGGTTAGTCTATTGCATGGGGTAACAGGTAGTGGTAAGACAGAAGTATATATGGAGTTAATTGCTCATGCTTTAAAAGAAGGTAAACAAAGTATTGTATTAGTACCAGAGATTTCTTTAACACCTCAGATGATTAAACGTTTTAAACAACGTTTTGGTAATCAAATTGCTTTGTGGCATAGTGCTCTATCAGAAGGTGAAAAATACGATGAATGGCGAAAGATGGCCCGTGGTGAGGTAAATATTGTTATTGGTGCTAGAAGTGCTGTGTTTGCGCCTTTACAACATATTGGTTTTATTATTTTAGATGAAGAACATAGTGATTCTTATAAGCAAGATAGTAGTCCAAGATATGATACCAAGCAAGTGGCGATCCAAAGAGCACTTTATCATGGAGGGAAAGTGATATTAGGAAGTGCGACTCCTTTACTTGAGACGTATGCTAGGGCTAAGAAAAATGTGTATCAATTAGTAGAATTACCCCATCGTATTAACGGCAAAGCTTTGCCTCGTGTTGAGGTGATTGATATGAACCAGGAAATTAGAAAAGCGAAAGGTCATTTTTCCTTACCTTTGATTGAGGCCATGAAAAACCGGTTAGAAAAGCACGAACAAATTATATTACTGTTAAATCGTCGTGGTTATGCTTCTGTTATTACCTGTCATCAGTGTGGTTATGTAGAAAAATGTCCGCATTGCGATATTACGTTAACTTATCACAAAAGTGCGAATGTTTTACGTTGCCACTATTGTGGTTATGCCACCAAGGTACAAGAGGTATGCCCTAGTTGTCATGAAAAGTCTTTACATGATATTGGGGTGGGAACAGAGAAAATAGAGGAAGAATTAAAAACGTTATTTCCTGATGTTCATGTGATTCGTATGGATGTTGATACCACTAGTCGTAAGGGTATGCATGAGAAAATGATTAAGGCTTTTGCGGCTCATGAAGCGGATATTTTACTAGGTACACAAATTGTCGCTAAGGGTCTTGATTTTCAAGATGTAACCTTAGTTGGGGTATTAAATGCTGATACATCTTTGATGATACCTGATTTTCGTAGTAGTGAGATGACTTTTGATTTGTTGAGTCAAGTGGCAGGTCGATCTGGTAGAAGTCAAAAAGAAGGAGAAGTGCTATTTCAGACTTATAATCCGAATCATTATGCCATTGTCTGTGCTAAAAATAATGATTATTCACGGTTTTATCAAGAAGAAATGGCTATCCGTAAAGTGATGAAGTATCCACCATATTATTACTTAGTATCTATCAATTTAGCAAGCCGTGATGCTTCCCTTGCCTTGCTAGAGGCAAAACGTAGTGAGAAGGTATTAGCTAAGTATTTAGATAAAACGATTATTTTAGGACCAAGTCCGGCTAGTGTTTTTAAAAAATATAATATTTATCGGTATCAGTTAATTTTAAAATATCAGCATCAAGATAATCTGCATGAAGTATTAACGAAATTAGTCGACTATTATGCCGCTAATCAAAAGATAAAATTAGAACTTGATTTTTATCCTTTACATTTATAAAATTCTCTAGACCAATTTAGGAAAGAAAAGACAAAATTCGACATAAGATAGATTAGGTGAGATAAAATGTTATTTAATCTATTTGATAGTTTACGAGGCTTTTTTGCCTTCAGTGCTTCCTATTCGAATCAGGTATTTCCAGAGCCCTTATCCAAGGAAGAGGAAAATCGGTGTATTGAATTGATGCAGCAAGGCAATAGTTTAGCTCGCAATAAATTAATTGAGCATAACCTACGATTAGTCGCTCATATTGTTAAGAAATTTGACTATAAAAACATTGATCAAGATGATTTAATTAGTGTTGGTACAATTGGTTTGATCAAAGGTGTGGATACGTTTACAAGTAGTAAAGGGAATCGCTTAACTACTTATTGTGCGAAATGTATTCAAAATGAAATCTTAATGTATTTTCGCGCTAATAATAAAAATACAAAAAACATTTCTTTAAGTGAACCAGTAGGTTTTGATAAAGAGGGAAATGAAATATCAATATTAGATGTTTTAAAAGCTCCAAAGCCAGATTTTATTGAGGAAATTAATTTAAAAGATAATGTTGCATTGCTCAATCAATATATGCAGTTATTAACACCAAGAGAAAAAGATATTATTATTAGACGTTATGGTCTAGCAGGGTGTAAAGAACAGACCCAAAAAACGATTGCAAGTGAATTACATATTTCTAGAAGTTATGTTTCTAGAATTGAAAAAAGAGCCTTAACGAAAATATTAAGAGAATTTATTAAACACAATCATTATGAAAATATTGAATAAGTATCGTTTATAATTTCTTTTTTTGGTATAATATAAGTAGTAGGAGTAGATAAGATATGAAACCAAAGATAAAACCAAGAAGAGAACAACGATATCGAAAACAAGAAATTCTATTAGCAGTTGGATCATTTTTTATTATTGCTGTACTCGCTGCTTTTTTTATTCTGAGTCCGCATATTACCTTAAAAGGAAAAACAACGGAACGTATTAATATTCATAGTGCTTATCAAGACCCGGGTTATCGTGCTACTTATTTAGGAAAAGATGTTTCTAAACAAGTCAAAATAAAGGGAAAAGTTGATAGTGAGAAGCTCGGGACTTATGAAATTACCTATACACTTAAACAAGGCCTTTTTACCACTAAAGTGAAACGAACGGTAAAGGTGGAAGATTTAGAGGCTCCACTTATTACGTTACAAGGAGAAAAAGATTTCTTAATGTGCCCTCATCAGGATTATCAAGAACTTGGGTTTCAAGCTATAGATAATGTTGATGGTGATGTTACATCCCAAGTCAAAGTGACCAAGAAAGATAATACGGTAACTTATGAAGTCAAAGATAAAGCAGGTAATAAAGCAACGGTTAAGAGAAATTTAACGGAAGGTGATCGGGAGAAGCCAACAATTACGCTAAATGGAGATGCGGTTACCTTTATTTATTTAAATGAAACTTACCAAGAGCCAGGCTATCAAGCGATTGATAATTGTGATGGCGATATTACCGGTAATGTGAAAGTAAGTGGTACAGTCAATAGCAGTGTCTATGGAGAAAATACACTTGTATATACCGTAGAAGATCAACACCATAATGTAGAAGAAGTAAAACGTATTGTTAAGGTCGTTCAACCAGGAGGACCTGGAACCATCTATTTAACCTTTGATGATGGACCAAGAGCGGGTACCACCGATCAAATTTTAGATATTTTAAAAGAAACAGGTGTAAAAGCAACCTTCTTTGTAACGGGTAGTGGTCCTGACGAATTAATCAAGCGAGCAGCTAGTGAAGGTCATTCTATCGGTTTACATACGGCTAGTCATCAGTATGGTGTTATTTATGCTTCTGGGGATGCTTATTTTGCTGACTTGCAAGCAGTCCATGACCGAGTACAGAGAATTACAGGTATTGATAGTCGTATTATCCGTTTTCCTGGTGGCAGTAGTAATACTGTTAGTCGAAAATATAAGGAAGGAATTATGACTTATTTAACGAGAGAAGTTTTACTACGTGGTTATCAGTATTATGATTGGAATATTACCAGTGGTGATTCTGGGGAATTGACTGATAGTGAGGCTATCGCTAATCAGGTTATTAGTAAATTATCCTTAGAGAAAGTTAATATGGTCTTAATGCATGATACGAAAACCTATACAAAAGATGCCTTAAGAAAGATTATTGACTATGGAAAAGCTAATGGTTATAAGTTTGAGGCTATTACCCTTCAAACAGAAATGATTAGACAGAAAGTCAATAACTAGCAATTATGATTTAAATAAGGTATAATAATATACGTGTATAAGAAAGAAAGGTGTTGTATCGATGCATCGATATTTACCAAAACAATACTATAAAGATATTTTTTCCGTTTCCTATGATAAATTAAAACAAAATGGAATAACTTGTTTATTATTTGATTTAGATAACACGCTTGCTACAATGGAAGAGACGATGCCAAGTCAAAAAGTGAAAGATTTATTTGAGATGCTAAAAAAAGACTTTCAGATTGTGATTGTTTCTAATAGCTTTAAAAAACGTGTCTTGCCTTTTGCCTCTATCCTTGGTGTCGATTATATCGCTTTTGCAAAAAAACCATTTGGTTTTTCGATTCGTAAAATTATGAAAAAATATAATGTAACACCGGCGCAAATTGCTATTATTGGTGATCAATTTATGACGGATATGGCTTTAGGAAACAAGAAGGGAATCTGGACGATTTTTGTAGATGCATTAGGTCTAAAAGATTTAAAAGTAACTAGTTTCAATCGTAAGTTAGAAAATAAAATCATGAAGAAATATCAACAACAGCAGTTATTTGAAAGAGGGAATTATTATGAATGAAGAGAAATATTGTCAAGGATGCGGTGTAAAATTACAAGATGAAAATATGCTACAAGAAGGATATACCGCTAACTTAGAAAATGCTTTGTGTCAGAGGTGTTTTCGCATTAAAAATTATGGAGATTATCAGGTCGTTACCAAAAGTAATGAAGAATACATTAATATTTTAAAAGAAGTAGGTACAACCAAAAATTTAGTTTTATATGTGGCCGATTTACTTAATTTAGAAAAAGATATTACTAAGATTCGAGATTATTTGCCTAATAAAATTATATTGGTCTTAAATAAAAAAGATGTTTTGCCAAAGTCAGTGAAACAAGAAAAAATTATTCGATATTTTGAAAACATGGAAGTGCCTTTTGAAAAAATTGTTGTTGTTAGTGTTGAAAAAAATGATAATATAGACTATTTGTTGAAACAAATTAAGTTATTTCAAACGAGTAGTGATGTCTATGTTGTTGGTCATACGAATGCAGGTAAATCAACACTTATTAATAAATTGTTAAAAAATTATTCTACGAATACCCAAGAATTAACCATTTCTCCGTTACCTTCTACAACTTTAAATACAATTAGAATTGCTATCAATGATTATTTAACATTAATCGATACGCCAGGTTTAGTAGATACTGGTAGCCTAGTCAATTATGTTGATGCTGCTACCTTAAAGAAAATCAATCCTAAAAAGGAAATTAAACCTAAAACATATCAGTTAAGACCAGGACAGAGCATTATCATTGAAGATTTCTTACGATTGGATTATATAGAAGGAGAGAGAAATAGTGTAACCTTTTATGTTTCTAACGAATTGAGGGTAAAACGAATTGCCAGTCGCCGTCAGGATATGAAAGATTTGGCAAAACGCAGTTACGAGATGAAATATGAAGAAGATATTTGTATCAATGGATTAGGATTTATTAAAATTGTTAATCGTGGTAGCTTTGATCTATACTTAGATCATAATGTGGAGTCTTTTACTAGACGTAGTTTAATATAAAAGAATGAAGTCCATTCTTTTTTAACTTTATTAGTACCAATGTCCATTGTGAAAATGTAAAAAAAATGATAGAGTAAAAGCGATGGGAGGATAGTTATGAATCAACAAGATATAATAAATGAAGTACGACAAAAAAATGATATTGTTGATATCATTGGGCAAAGGATTCCTTTAGTAGCGCGCGGTAAGAATTACTTTGGTGTTTGTCCCTTTCATGATGATACGAATCCTTCCATGAGTGTATCACGTGAAAAGCAAATTTATACATGCTTTTCTTGTCATGCTACTGGTAATGTTTTTACCTTTTTAATGAATTATGAGCATAAAGATTTTTCTCAAGTACTACAAGAATTAGCAGAACGTGTTGGTATTTCTCTACAGGGATATCATACGAAAAAAGTAAATAGTAAATATGATAATTGGTATAAAATATATGAGCTAGCAGCAAAATATTATCAGAATAATTTAATGACTAGTGCTGGTAAAGAGGCTAGAAATTATTTGAGCAAACGGCAAATCTCGGAAGATATTATTAAAGAATTTGGAATAGGTTGGTCATTAGAGGCAAGAAGCGATTTAAGTGATCTATTAGTAAAAAAGGGATATTCACTGGATTTGTTAAATCAAGTCGGTATCTCTAGTAATGATTATGATATATTTCATCAACGTTTGATGTTTCCTTTACATGATTTAAATGGACGTATTGTTGGTTTTAGTGGTCGTATTATTGCAGGTAATCAAAATAAATATTTGAATACCAAAGAAACCGCTATTTTTAAAAAGGGCCATTTGCTATATCATTATCACATTGCCAAAGAAGCGGCTCGCATCGATAAATATGTCATTATTATGGAAGGCTTTATGGATGTCATTCGAGCTAGTACCGTTGGAATTCGTAGCGTTGTGGCTACGATGGGTACGGCGCTGACAAAGGAGCATATACAAGATATAAAACGCTTGTCACCACAAATCATTCTATGTTTTGACGGTGATGAAGCGGGCCAAAAAGCAACACTTTCAGCGGGAAAATTATTTCAATCTTATCAAATAGAACCAAAAGTGATTTCTCTTCCAGAAGAGGAAGACCCTGATACCTATATATTACATAATGGAAAAGAAGCGTTTTTGCACTTAATTGATACGGCCGAATATTTTAGTGATTATCAAATTCGGATGCTAAAAAAAGGGGTTAATTTTAATAATACGGAGGAGAAAGCTAACTATATTCACCAAGTATTAGTAGAAACGGCTAAACTAGATGATCCGATTCGTATTGAGATTATTTTAAAAAACCTTGCAAAAGATTGGGAAATAGGGTATAATACCTTGGAAAAAAGCTTTCAGGAATTAAAACAGACAGCTAAAAAACCAGTTGTACTTCCTGTGAGC
>CALVUW010000056.1 GCA_944363695.1 uncultured Bacilli bacterium
AAGAACAGAGGAAATGGTTTGTATTATGCCCAGAAAGTAATTAGTAAGAGTAGAAACTTTGAAGCGGAACATTTATTATTGAATCATTTCTATATTCAAAAATTATTAGTACATTAAAAAAAGACCTTTATGATCTTTTTTTTTGTGGGCTTAGTTTGTTTAATCCATGTTTTTTAATGCTTTTGGTTCATCAAGCATAAACCACATGCATCCAACACTTGCTGAAGCAGTAGCTAATACAGCAACAGCCATTAGGACTTTAGATAGACATTTTTTCATTACTTTCCCTCCTCTTTCATATTTATTTAAACATATAACTGTTTAAACCATTTTGTAATTGCCATAAGGCGCTTTTAATAATTTATATGTAATTGGTAAAATTAAAATTGTTTCAATTAATAGTGCTCCTAAAAATAATTGACTAATTGTTTGATTGGAAGTAAATAAGATAATACTACTGTAAATAATAGCTAAGATGGTTGCACATATTTTTCTGATTTTTCTTTTTTTAGGATTTGTTAGCGGTCTTTTTTGTGTATCAGCTGGTGCATAAATAATAAAACAAACAATAGATATTCCACATAGCACAGCTTTTACCCAAAATGATAAAACAAATTGATGAAGAGCAAATGGTAGGCCTAATATAAGTAAGGATGAAAAAATAAGACAAGTTTTAGAATTGTTGGCATGAAAACCAAATCCGGGATAACGTAGAATGTTAAATAAAACTAATGTAATAATAAATTCTTTGAAAAAACCTAGGAGCAATGCTATTATTGAAAGAACAAATAACTTAGTAAAAGATAAGTACAAACCTTCTAAACCATATAAAATTCTTTCTTTTGTATCTTCGTCACAACTATCTTTTTGATAAGTAGTGATAAAGTGTAAACTATGCTTTAAAAACTGTTCTTTCATAATTCATACCTCACTTACAATAGCATTCTAAAACAGAAAATAGGTTTATTCGTTTTCTTGCCTTAAAAGAAATATAATTGTCATTTTTAGGAAGAATTTCGTTAGTGTTTGGAATGATACGTACCATTTATTCCTTAAAAAATACATTTTAGGGAAAAGTTAGTTATGACTTATGATATTTTGTTACAATAGATATACACCAAGATGACGCACATAATTATGGAAAAGAGGTGAGCATTATAATAGGCAGAGTAAAATGGTTTAATAACGAGAAAGGTTATGGTTTTATCGAATATAAACAGAATGAAGATATTTTTGTACATTATTCCACGATTAATCGAGAAGGTTATAAAACATTGAGTGAAGGACAATTTGTAGAATTTACGTTATTAGAAACAACTAAGGGATATCAAGCGGTCGACGTAACGCCTATTAAAGAACCAGCTGTAATAAAATAGTTGGTTCTTTTATTTTATTTATGGTATACTAATGATAAGGAAGGTGATGTTATGGAAATCATTATACGTGGTGACAAAATTGATATAACCGACGCAATGAAGGATTATATTCAAGAAAAATTGCAACGATTGGATAAATATTTAGAACATGCTAACGAAGTAAGAGCAACCGTTGTGGTTAAAATTCATGGTCATCAACAGATTGTAGAAATTACTATACCGTTGCATAATTTTATTATTCGTTCGGAAGAAACTCAGGATGATTTTTATGCAGCAGTAGATAAAGCTTTAGATGTTATGGAACGTCAAATCAGAAAGAATAAGACGAGAATTAAAGCAAAAGAAGTTAAGACCAAAAGAGACTTTTCGCTTTTAGAATTAGAAGAAGAAAATTTAGAACCAGAAACTATTATCAAACGAAAAACAGTTGAAATAAAACCAATGGATGAAGAAGAAGCAATTCTTCAAATGGAATTATTAGGACACCAGTTTTATTTATTTAAAGATGTAGATACCAATAAAGAAGCCGTTGTATATAAAAGAAAAAATGGCGGCTATGGTTTAATTGAAGCTGAGTAATAAAATTAGGTACTAATTACAGTGCCTTTTTTGTGCTCTAAAAGAAGAAAATACTTTATCTAAGAATATTTATTTGATACAATATAGCTTAGGGAGATGGTATTAATGGGATTATTTTCAAAATTGTTTGACCATGAATATAAAGAATTAAAAAAATTTGAAAAGTTGGCAGATGAAATAGTAGAACTTGACAGTCAGATGCAAGCTTTATCCGATAAAGAGTTACAAGGAAAAACGGCTGAATTTAAAAATCGTTTGGAAAACGGTGAAACCCTAGATGATATACTAGTAGAAGCCTTTGCTGTTGCTAGAGAAGCAGCTTATCGAGTAATTGGTGAAAAGCCATTTTATGTACAGATACTTGGTGCTATTGCAATTCACTATGGAAATATAGCTGAAATGAAAACTGGTGAAGGTAAAACTTTAACGAGTGTTTTGCCGGCTTATTTAAATGCATTAGAGGGAAAAGGTGTGCATATAATTACAGTTAATGAATATTTAGCAAGTCGTGATGCTGAATGGATGGGCGGTATTCATCGCTTTTTAGGATTAACTGTTGGTGTGAATTTGCGTGAGATGACACCAAAAGAGAAACAGGAAGCTTATCAGTGTGATATTTTATATTCTACCAATAACGAAGTTGGCTTTGATTATTTGCGTGATAATATGGTGATTAGAAAAGAAAATCGTGTACAAAGACCACTTAATTTTGCCATTGTTGATGAGGTGGATTCGGTTTTAATTGATGAAGCTAGAACACCTTTAATTATTTCTGGTGGACAAATGAATAGTGCAAATCTTTATATAGATGCTGATAAATTTGCTAAAAGTTTAACGGCAGAAGACGACTATATTTATGATGAAACCACTAAAAGTGTAACGTTAACAGAAGCAGGAAGCGCCAAAGCAGAGAAAGTTTTTCATGTTAATAATTTATACGATATAGATAATACATCATTAGTTCATTTTATTAATCAAGCTTTACGTGCCAATTATTCCATGAAATTAGATGTTGATTATGTTGTTCAGGAAGGAGCAATTGTAATTGTAGATCCATTTACTGGACGTTTAATGAAAGGAAGAGCTTATAGTGATGGCTTACATCAAGCGATAGAAGCTAAGGAAGGCGTTAAAATTAATCAAGAAACAAAGACTTTAGCAACGATTACCTTTCAGAACTTATTTAGAATGTATCAGAAATTAGCTGGTATGACAGGTACTGCCAAAACAGAAGAAGAAGAGTTTAGAAATATTTATAATATGTATGTTATTGAAATACCAACTAATAAGGAGGTAATTAGAATTGATGCGCCAGATTTGGTTTATGCGACAAAAGAAGCTAAATATAAGGCCATTATTGCCGAAATCAAAAGCCGTTATGAAAAAGGGCAACCAGTATTAGTTGGTACAATTGCTATTGAAACAAGTGAATTAATTAGTAGTTTATTGAAAAAAGCTCACATTCCTCATGAGGTTTTAAATGCTAAAAATCATGCTCGTGAAGCAGAGATTATTTCAAAAATTGGTCAACATAAATCCGTAACGATTGCAACTAATATGGCTGGTCGTGGTACAGATATCAAGTTATCTGATGATATTAGAGCTCTAGGAGGCTTGTGTGTTATTGGTACAGAGCGTCATGAATCTCGTCGTATTGATAATCAGTTACGTGGTCGTTCTGGTCGTCAAGGAGATCCAGGTTTTACCCAGTTCTATGTATCAATGGAAGATGACTTAATGGTTCGCTTTGGTAGTGAGCGAATTAGAGAAATGATGAAAAGTTTTGGTTTTGGAGATCAAGCTATCCAAAGTAAGACATTTACTAAAGCAATTAGTACAGCTCAAAAACGCGTAGAAGGCAATAACTTTGATGCTCGTAAACAATTGCTACAATATGATGATGTAATGAACAATCAACGTGAAATTATGTATGCAAGACGTAACGAAATCTTAGATAGTGATTCTATTCATGAAACTGTTTTAAATGCAATGTACAATCATATTACAGATTTAGTAAAATCACATCAGTTAGATGGCGATATTTCTGAACAGGATAGAAAAGATATTATTGAATTTGCTAATGAAAATTTATTGAAAACAGATTTAAAAGATAGCGATATTCCTGATAATGATCCAGAAAATATGATTAACTTAATTTATGAGCGAGTAAAAGATGAGTATGAAGTAAAACTCGCAGCGCTTCCACAGGAAGTTAGTAATGAATTTGAAAAAGCGTTATCTTTACAAGTGTTAGATAATTATTGGATGAATCAAATTAATATTATGTCTCATCTACGTGAAGGGATTTATTTAAGAAGTTATGGCCAAGAGGATCCACTACGTGCTTATACAACAGAAGGATTTGATTTGTTTGATAAAATGCTACAAAAGATTGATCAAGATATTACTATCTTCTTGTTAAAAGCAGAAATCAGACAAAATATCGAAAGAAAAGCGGTTACTAAAACACAGCACACTAATGAAGATAAAACGGATGTTAAGAAAAAACCTAAACAAGTTAAAAAAATTGGTAGAAATGATCCGTGTCCATGTGGTAGTGGAAAAAAATATAAAAACTGCTGTGGCAAATAGCTTATAAAATAAGGGTTTGCGAGGGCTTTAAAAATTAAAAAAATTACAAAAAATAGTCAATTTGTTTCCAAAATTAGGAAAGATGTTACCAAAATATCGGAAAAACCTTATAAAATAAGGAAAAAATTTTTGGAAACAATTTTGAAAACAAAAAAGTTAGCATTCATTTGCTAGCTTTTTTTGTTAAATATAACTTCGTTTATATAAGTGAGGAGTTGTGTAATGATGAAAGTAAATACAGTGAAAATGTAAGTATGTAGTTTTAATTTTACGCTATGTTGTAGTTTTTGGGGGATGATGATATAATAAGGATGCTTAAGATGAATTTAGGAAGGGATATACTTGATTGGTCAGTCAATCTAAATTCATCTTAAGCAAATGAATATATTTATGGCTGGCCAATCAAGTATATCTTTTTTAGGTATAAGATGATGAAATCAACATTGAGTATTGAAGAAATTAATGACATTGATGAATTAAGAAAACTCATAAATATTTTAAATAATAAAATAGAGTTAATTGAAAGCGGTAAAAAAGCATTATGTGATTTGATATTTAGAAAATGTAAGCTAATTTGTCCTAGTTGTCATTCTAATTCTGTTAATAAGAATGGAAAATATAAAGGAAAACAGAATTATATTTGTAAGGAATGTAAGAAAAAATTCAATGGATTAACAAATTCTGTTTTTCATCACACTCATTTATCTTTTAAGCAAATTGAGCAAGCTTTCGAATGTATCCTACATTTATTTTCAATAAGAAAAACAGCCCAAATTATGAAAGTATCAACAAAAACAGCATTTACTTTGAGACATAAAATAATTTCTTGCTTAAAGGATATAATTAATTCTTTTATATTAAATGGCGATATTAAACTAGATGAATATTATACCTCCATAAATCTTAAAGGGACAAAGAAAGAAAACATGCCTAGGATGAGCAAAAAAAGGACCTCGCATGGAAATAAGAAAAGAGGAATAAGCAGTCATAAGATATGCATAGTGTCTGGTTGTGATGAATTTGATAATATGTTTTTTACCATATCAGGTACGGGACCAGTCACATCTGATATGATTAAAAACTATGTAGTTCCAAGAATAAGAAACGTAAAAAAGATAATTACAGATTGTAAGTCAAGTTATGAGAGCGTAGCCAAAGAAAAAAATTGGAATTTAAAACAAATAAAATCGGGAACTTATACAGATGACGATAATAATAATTTAGCCGAAATTAATTCATTACATCAGCAATTAGATATATTTTTATCCAACTTCAGAGGCGTTTCTACTAAACATTTACAACAATATTTAGATTTATTTTGTTTTCTAAAATATCTTAATTGGACTTTAGACTACAGTGATCAGCTTATAAAATTTAGAAATAAAATTTGTATTAAAAATACTGATATAAATTATCTTAACGTTTGTGATAATTATAGTAATTTAAACTTTTATGACATTTATAAAGATTATAATTTCCATCCCCTAAAAACTACAACATAGCGTTTTGTAATATGAAGGAATATTTTCTAATAAAAAAATATATAAATAAGATTCCTTATAAAATTATAACGAATGAAGATAAACCGGTAGTTGCAATAAGCCCAAATGAAAATTTATGTTTTCCAATACAGCCAAAAGATAATATTGTTTCATCCACAGGTGCAGGTGATACTTTTATTGGAGGATTTTTATCTCAATATATAGATGGAAAATCTATCAATGAATCCGTTTCTTGTGGAATACGAAATAGTTATATTTCTTTAGAAAGAGTTGGAGCATTAACACATATAGATAAAAATATTGATTCATTTAATTTAATAACACCCAAGCATTTACCTAATAATATAATTGTAATTGGTAATTCGTGTTCTGGAAAAACAACATTTATTAATTATCTAAAAAAATATTATGATATTTATACTGATGTAGATGATTTAGAACCTTTATTAGAAACATTTATGTTGGATAATGAATCATTAGTTTTAAGTAAAGACCAATTCACTAAATTAAAAGATAAACTAAAATTTATGGATAATATTTATAATGAGTATATTGCAAACTATGATAATATTAATCATTATACAAAAAAATCTTTTGATGGAAATGGACATGATATCATTAGACCTATTTTATAGGATATGATTTTAGAAAAAGCAGTATCTGTTTTACATTCTAAAAATAATATAATTCAATTTTCTCGTGGTAAAGATGAATTATATGAACATGAGTTTGGTAAGAATGTTTATAAAAGAAGTATTGATTCTATACTTGATTATTTACCACATAAAGAAAATACTGTTATAGTTAATTTAGTATCACCATTAACTATTAGAAAAGAGAGAAATGCTAAAAGATATGAAAATGGCGGACATTTTGTTTCTGAAGATACAATGGATAATGTTTATGACAAAGATTATTTTTCTTACATTGAAACAGCTGGCAGTATAGGGTATATAGAAGTAAAAAAGCAAAAGTATCCTGTGATTACAATTTGTAATGACAAAACCCTTAGCCCAGTTGAACTTAATTCATTTTTGTATTATAATTTGGAAAGAGTAGTAAATTACTATAATGAATTTAATAGGGAGGTAGAATATGAATTTAAAACAAATTCAAAAAGAAGTTTGGCAAAACAAATTAAATAAAGGATTTAATACTACAAATGTAGAAAAAGAGTTTTGCTTTTTATATGGGGAAGTAGCAGAAGCCTTTGATGCCTATAGGAAGAAAAAGGATGATTTAAATGAAGAATTAGCTGACATTGCAATTTATTTGCTTGGTTTATCTGAAATGTTAGGCTTTGATTTAGAAGATGAAATCATGAAAAAAGTTTCTAAAAACGAGAAACGTGTATATAAAAATGTTGATGGTACAAATATTAGAGTAAGTGATTGAGAAGAATATTAGTTCTTCTTTTTTATAACTTTTTAATAAAAAAGAATATTGCTAATATACATGGTATACCAAATATATTTTTATGTGATACAAATATAAATGTT
>CALVUW010000057.1 GCA_944363695.1 uncultured Bacilli bacterium
TTTGATACATTACTATAAATTGATATAAAGTGGTGGTGTTTTTATAACTTTTTTCGTAAAAAACCTAAACTCAAATATAATAAATCTTTACTTTCTTTTTTTTATTTGCTATAATAACAAACGAGTATTTCGAATACTCCTTACCTATTATTAGGTCTTATGTCCAGAAGGAGGTGGAAAGATGAACAAGTATGAGATCATGTTTATCGTAAAACCAGATTTAGAAGAAACTGTTATTAAAAAGGAAGCAGATTCCCTAAAAAAGGTTTTAACGGATAAGAAAGTAAAAATGATCGAGGAAAAAGCTATGGGCCAAAGAGAATTAGCTTATGAAATTAAAAAGTATAAAAATGGCTATTATTTCTTATTTGTAGTAGAGGCTCCAGCAGAAGCAACTGCTGAATTTGATCGTTTAGCACGTATTAATGAAAACATTTTACGTCACTTAATCGTTCGGGTAGAAGATTAAGAAAGGAAGAGGTATGAATAAAGTATTTTTAATAGGACGCCTTGCTAGAGATCCTGAATTACGATATACAGGTAGCAATACACCAGTAGCTACTTTTACAGTAGCTGTTAATCGTACATTCACGAATCAGGCAGGTGAAAGAGAAGCTGATTTTATTAACTGTGTAATTTGGAGAAAACAAGCTGAAAATGTGAAGAACTATTTAAGCCAAGGTAGTCAAGTAGCAGTAGAAGGTAGAATTCAAGTACGAAGCTATGATGATCAAAATGGCCAAAAACGTTATGTAACAGAAGTAGTAGCTGATAATGTAGAATTTTTAGGTTCTAAACGTGATAATGTTGGAACTAAAACCTCTGTATCTGCTACTAACGATGTAACACCATATAGTTTTTCAAATGAAGCGCCTACTCCAACAGGAACTGATGTTTCAAACAATCCGTATGCTGACTTTGGAGCAAGTATTGAAATCAGTGACGATGAATTACCATTTTAAAAGGAGGGAAAATAATGGCTGAAATGTACCGTAAAAAGAAAAAGGTATGTTTAATGTGTACAGGAAAAACTGTTGATTACAAAAATGTAGATACATTAAAAAAATATATCAATGAAAAAGGAAAAATCGTTCCACGTCGTGTGACTGGAAACTGTGCTCGTCATCAAAGATATATTGCTAATCAAATTAAAAGAGCAAGAGCAATTGCTTTATTACCTTATACTAAGTAAATGGAAGAACCATTTACTTTTTTTGAAAAAAAAATAAAAGTAGTATATAATAGTAATAGGTAAAGGAGGTCAATATGAAAATAGTAGAACAAAAGCGCAATTTGAAAAAGAAATTCAAACAAGCAAAAAACATTTTCATTATGGCTCATAAGGATTTAGATTTAGATGCCTTAGGTAGTTCTATTGGTATGTATTTTATGTTAGAAAAAATGCATAAGAATTGCTTTTTAATTATAGATGATAAACGCCATGAATTAGGAGTTGAAAAAATATTACAAGAGCTTGAAGGATGTCTTCACATTATTACAAGTCAACAGATTGAAGAAAATTTATATATTAGATCACGTAAAAATTTATTATTAATTTTAGATACTAATAAAGAAGATTTAATACAAAGTAAAGAAGTACTAGATTATTTTGATGAAGATATCCGTATTATCATCGATCATCATGATTTGGGTGATACTTCTATCACAGCTGATATGCGGATTATTGATAATGAAACTTCTAGTACTTGTGAAATGATTTGTAATTTAATCGAAAGTTATCAAATAAAATTAGAGCCTTACTATGCCACGTTAGTATTATCAGGAATTGTTTTAGATACAAACAATTTCACTTTAAAAACGACGGCAGAAACATATTATGCTGCTTATTATTTAACCAGTTTAGGTGCAAGTCCTAGAAAGGTTCAGTATTTATTGAAACAAGATATTAAAGATTATACAGAAAGACAAAAAGTTATTACTAATGTTGATATTATTGATGAACGAATTGCCGTGGCTAAAGGTAGCCCTTATACGATTTATCATAAAGAAGAGCTAGCTAAAATAGCTGATACCTTATTGTTTTTTAATGATATAGAAGTATCTTTTGTTATTGGAAAAACAGCTGATAAAACGATTGCTATTAGTGGTAGAAGCTTGGGAAAATATAATGTGGCTACTATGTTAGAACCATTAGGTGGCGGTGGCGACAAAATTGGTGGAGCTGCAAAAATAGAAAATAGTACAATTGGCAAAGTAGAGCAAAAATTACTACAAGTAATCAAAAAACAGGAGGGTTAATATGCAAGTTATTTTTATAAAAGATTTAAAAGGAACTGGTAAAAAAGGCGAAATTAAAGAAGTTAAAGATGGTTATGCTGAAAATTTTTTACTAAAAAAGGGCTATGCTGTTGTAGCCAACCCTATTAATTTGCAAAAATTGGAAGAAGAAAATAAGAAAAAAGCTTCTGAAGAACAAGAAAAAAAGCAACAGGCTGTACAACAAAAAGAATCTCTAGAAAAAGTAATTTTGACTTTTAAAGTAAAAACGGGAGAAAAAGACAAGGTGTTTGGTAGCATTAGTGTTAAACAACTAAAAGATGCTTTAAATGATTTGGGATATACTATTGAAAAATCTAAAATTGCAATTCCTCAAGCACTTACTTCTCTTGGATTTCACACAATTCAGGTTGAATTATATAAAGATGTTTATGCGAAAGTCAAAGTTCATTTAATAAAATAGGAAGGTGTTTTTATGGCTTTAAAAGAATTGCCTCACAATTTAGAAGCTGAAGAAAGTGTACTAGGTGCTTGTTTCTTATCGACTAACGCTTTAAATGTTGCCATAGAAAACCTAAATGAAAATTCTTTTTATGATCAAAAAAATGCTCTTATTTTTAAAGCTTTAAAAAATCTTTGTGAACAAAAAGTACCGATTGATTTAACTACAGTTACGACTGAATTAACCAAATTAAATCATCTAAGTGAAATCGGCGGCGTTAATTATTTAACAGAAATCATTAAATTTGTTCCAACCGCTGCTAACGTAGAATTTTATATACAGGAAGTTAATAATGCTGCTATTTTGCGTAATCTGATTGAAACGGCTACGGATATTGCTACTTTGGGATATAATAGTGAAGAGTCTGTTAATGATATATTAGATAAAGCAGAGCAACGAATTTTAACGATCTCTAAGACTAGAAAAAGTAGTGAATTTCGTAGTATTCAAGAAGTCTTAATAAAAACTCAAAATGATTTGGAGCAATTAGCAGCTACCAAGGGAGAAATAACTGGTATTGCTTCTGGTTGGTATGATATTGATAAAATAACAGCTGGATTACATGAAAATGAATTGGTTATTATTGCCGCTCGTCCTGGTATGGGAAAAACAGCTTTTGCTCTAAATCTAGCTACTTATGTAACAACGCATTCTGACAAAACGGTGGCAGTATTTAACTTAGAAATGGGTGCTGAGCAACTTGCTAATCGTATTGTATCTTCCTTAGGCCAAATTGAAGGTTATAAATTACGTACTGGAAAGATGCTTAATAATGATTGGAAACGTTTTAATGAAGCGGTTAGTCAATTAAGTAATGCTAATTTATATATAGATGATACTCCTGGTGTTAGTATTGGAGAAATTAGAGCTAAATGTCGTCGTTTAGCATCTTCTCCAAATGGATTGGATTTAGTTATTATCGATTATCTACAGTTGATTTCAGGTGGTAAAAATTATGGAGCTAATCGTCAACAAGAAGTAGCAGATATTTCAAGAAACTTAAAAACATTAGCTATGGAATTACATATTCCCGTTATTGCTTTAGCACAGTTATCTCGTAATGTAGAAGGTCGTGAAGATAAGCGCCCGATGTTATCAGATTTAAGAGAGTCAGGATCTATTGAACAAGATGCCGACTTAGTAGGTTTTTTATATCGCGATGACTATTATAGTAAAGAGGCTAAAAATGATGCAACTAGTATTAGTGAATTTATAATTGCAAAACATCGTAATGGTCCACAAGCTACAATTCAATTACTATTTAAAAAAGATACATCTACATTTTTAAATATGGCTCGTCCCGACAAAAAGGAGGTAGAATAAGTGAATATAAAAACAATTGTTACAACTGTGGTTGCAGTTATTATTAGTGCGATTATTTTATTATATAGTCCTTCTACAAAAGCACTAGAACCAAAACCAGTCTATCGTGTTTATTTAGCTGGCAAATCTATTGGATTAATAGAAGATAAAGATGCTTTAGAACAACATATTGATACGGAACAAGAAAATTTGAAGGAACAATATGATGTTAGTAAGGTGTACGCTCCAGAAGATTTGAAAATAGTACAAGATATTACCTATGATGAAAAAATATCAACAACTCAAGAGATGTATGAAAAAATAAAAGATGTCGAACCGTTTACCATTAAAGGCTATGCTATTACGATAAAAGGTGTTGAAGTAATGACTGAAACAGAAGAAAAAACAATGACACCTGATCAGACGATCTATGTACTTGATAAAGAAGTATTTGAAAATGCAATGGATAGAACAATTCGTTCCTTTGTAAGTAGTGAAAATTATGATAATTATTTAAATAATACTCAAGCTGAAATTAAAGATACTGGTACTATTATCGAAAATATATATATAGAAAACAAAATTATTGTAAAAGAAGCAAATATTCCAGTAACCAATACAATTTATGAAAACGAAGAAGACTTAAGTAAATATTTATTATATGGTACTTCAGATGCACAGCAGACTTATACAGTGCAAGATGGAGATACATTAAGTGATATTGCATTTAACAATAAATTATCGAATCAGGAATTCTTAATAGCAAATCCTAATTTAAAAGATGAAAATAGTCTATTATATACTGGCCAACAAGTAACAATTAGTATTATTCAACCGCAGTTTAGATTAGTAGAAATTGATCATACTGTCTTTTTACAAGAAGAAAATTATGAAACAGAAGTAAGATATGATAATACAAAATTAGTAGGAACAGAAGAAGTAATTCAAAAAGGAGAAAAAGGTTTGAAACGTGTTACTTCTAAAGTGCAAAAGGTAAATGGTCAAACTGAAAGTTCTGTAATTGATACCTCTGCAACTGAAACAATAAAAGAAACTGTTAAAGAAATTATTGTTCGTGGTGGAAGACAGCCAAGTTATGGTTATAATATTACTGGCAATACGACTATAGAAGGATATTGGAAATGGCCAACTGTTATACCATATACTATTAATAGTTCTTATGGTTATCGTTGGGGAACTTTACATGATGGTGTTGATATTGGTGGTGCATATGGTTCACCTATTTATGCTGCTAATAATGGTATAGTGGTTGATTCAAGTTACAAGTATGATAATGGTCAATATATTATTATTAATCATAACAATGGTTATTACACAATGTATGCTCATTTGTCAGCTCGTTATGTTAGTATTGGCCAAAATGTTAGTATTGGCCAAGAAATTGGTGCCATGGGACAAAGTGGTTATGCAACCGGTACGCACTTACACTTTGGTCTATTCCAAGGTTACCCTTATCGTAGTGGTTCTAGGTCTTTACAGCCGTTAAGCCTGTTCTCGTGAAATTAACAGTTTTAACTAGTGGTTCTAAAGGAAATTGTTCTTGTTTACAATGTCCTTCAGCAACAATTTTAATTGATATTGGCCTAACATATCATCGATTAATTAAAGACCTAGAAATGCTTCATTTAACAATAGATGATATTGATGCTTTGTTGTTGACTCATACTCATAAGGACCATATTTTAGGATTAGCAGTTGCTATAAAACATTCTCATTTTCCTATTTATATAACCGAGGAAATGTATCCCGAGATTAAGGATATAATTCCAAAAGAGCGAATAGAATTTTATCAGCCAGTCTCTACCCATATTGCAGCTGTATCTATTCAAACAATTAGAATTTCACATGATGCTCCGGGAGCAGTCGGATTTGTAATTGAAAGCAATGATCACAGTTTAGTATATATTACTGATACAGGCTATATTCATAAAAAGTATTTTCCGCTATTAAGTAATAGAGAAATTTATTATTTAGAAAGTAACCACGATGAGAAAATGTTAATGGATGGTCCTTATCCTTATGTTATCAAACAACGAATCATTAGTGATGAGGGTCATTTATCAAATGAAACTGCCGCTGGTTATTTAGAATCATTAGTAGGAAATAAAACAAAATACATTATTTTGGCACATTTAAGTGAACATAATAATACAGCAGAGTTAGCATTAACAGCGGCAAGAGAACATTTAGCTCAAACAAGTTATCAGCCTAAAATTATTGTTGCAAATGCTCAAGAAATTAGCGAACTGGTGGAGGTATAATGATAAAAATTATTTGTGTTGGGAAATTAAAAGAACCCTATTGGACAGCAGCCGTTCAAGAGTATAAAAAACGACTTCAGCGTTATACGAAAATAGAGATAATAGAAATCGAAGATCAACACTATAATGATGTTGAAAAGGTTATAAAAGTGGAATCTGAAGCCATAAAGAAGCACCTAAGGCCGACTGATTATTGTATAGTGCTAGATGTACAAGGTCATGAATTATCTTCTATAGAGTTATCTCAAAAATTAGAAACACTTATGATGCATCATTCACAGTTAGTATTTATTATAGGTGGTAGTTATGGCTTAAGTCAGGACTTAAAAGAACAAGCAGCAGAAAGAATCTCTTTCTCAAAACTAACTTTTCCACATCAATTGTTTAGAATTATGTTATTAGAACAATTATATCGTAGTTATAAAATTCAACGTAATGAGACTTATCATAAGTAAAGAGGTGATAAAATGATTGGAAACGATTGGGATAATTATTTGCAAGAAGAATATACAAAACCTTATTTTCAAGAACTATTATCTTTTGTCGATGATGAATATCATCACAAAACAATTTATCCTAAAAAGAATGAGATTTTTAATGCTTTCCGGTATACTCCATATGAAAAAGTAAAAGTGGTTATATTGGGGCAAGATCCTTATCATGGCTATCAACAAGCGCAAGGTTTATCTTTTTCAGTACGTGATGGAATTCCTAAACCGCCTAGTCTTCAAAATATTTTTAAAGAGTTACACGATGATATTGGATGTCCTATACCAACAACGAGTAGTTTGATTCCTTGGGCTGATCAAGGCGTTTTATTACTGAATAGTGTATTGACGGTAGAAGCAAATAAGGCAGCTTCCCACAAGGGTAGAGGATGGGAAATTTTTACAGATGAAGTTATTTCTATTTTAAATAATAAGGATACGCCGGTTGTTTTTATTCTGTGGGGTGGCTATGCACGCTCTAAAAAGAAATTGATCACGAATCCACTTCATTACATAGTTGAATCCGCTCATCCATCGCCACTATCTGCTTATAATGGTTTCTTTGGTAGCAAGCCTTTCTCTAAAACAAATGAATTTCTAATAGCTCATCATGATAAACCGATTAATTGGTCATTACAATAAAAAAACTGTGCATCGTTAAATAGCTGCACAGCTTTTTAATTGTTTTTTAAAATAGCAAAACTTTCTCGTTTAGAAATAGTATATAATTCTGTAT
>CALVUW010000058.1 GCA_944363695.1 uncultured Bacilli bacterium
GCTAAGCGTGAGCATTGGGAAATAATAAATTGTTTAGATGAAAATAATAGCTTGTTAAGTAAAGAAACTATTCATCACCTGTTATATGAAATAGTTATGAATAAACTGAGAGAAACTTGATAGAAGTAAGGTAAATATGGACGAAAAAGTAACATATGTATATCATGGTAGTACCCATAAAGGTCTAACAAAAATTAAAAAAAATAAAAGTACCCATGGTGAACTATGGGTATATGGAACTTTATCTAAAGCTATTTCTATCATTTTTATCAGCGATAAGGGTAGTGATTTATATTATTATTTAAGTGGTGATGGAACAAAAAATAACCCGGTAGTTTTAGTAGAAAGAAAAGAAAATATGTTTAAAGATATTTTTAATATATCAGGTTCACTTTACACATTAAGTGGCAAAAACTTTATTTCTGGGAAAACTGGCTGGTCAGCAGAGGTGGTTAGTGATTCTAATGAAAATGTTATTTCAGAAGAACATATAGATAATGTTTTTGAAGAACTTAAAAAATTAAATGATGCAGGACAGTTAAAACTTTATTTATATCCTAATCGACCTGACTTTCTTCCTCTTGATAATAGTGATTTAATTTCTAAAGTAATAAGATGGGAAAAAAGTGGAATAAATATAGAACAATTTTTTAAAGTATATCCAGAATTAAAAGAACAATATTTAAATGCGTTAAAAGAAAATGAATGAATAATTTATTTTACGCTCTCCAAATATTTTAATCCTTATAATATGTTTGTTTACTGCTGTTAGGTTTCTCAGGATTTGTTAACTTTACTAACCCTTGTTTTATAGCGGGATGTAAATATTGATTTCGTAATGTTGTTTTGGACTTAATACCTAGTTTATTCATTATTTCATTAGCACTTAAAGGAACATTTTTTTCTAAACAATCAAGTAATTTATTGATATTAATCGTTTCTTGATTAATTGGGACACTTGGCGTATTCAATGCCTTATCTAAAGTTTCATCAATTATTTTTAGCATAAACTCTATAAATTCAGTTGAATCACCTGTTTTGTTACAATAAGCAATTTTATTATAGTATTCTTCTTGATATTTATGGATTTGAGACTCAATAGGAAGATATTCAAAAGACTCTTTCCAGTTATACAGAAGTATATTTTGCCATAGTCTTGCAGTTCTACCATTTCCATCGCTAAAAGGGTGAATAAATACAAATTCATAATGAAACACGCTAGACAGAATTAAAGGATGCAGTATGTCTTTATTTTCATACATCCAATCAAACAAGTTCTTTATTAAAAGATTTATCATTTCAGGTGGCGGACAAACAAAAATACACTTATCACCATCAAAAACACCTTCAGCACCTTTTCTAAACTCTCCAGACTCTTCAACTGTTAGGAATGTCATAACACTATGAATCTTCTTTAAATCATCAATAGAATAGGGATTAACTTCATTTATCATTTCGTACGCTTTATAGGCATTTTTAACTTCTTGAATTTCTTTTTGTGGCCCCAGTACAAGTTTTCCGTTAATAACATCTCTAACTTGATCTAATGTTAAATTATTATTTTCAATAGCTAAAGATGAGTGAATAGAATTAATTCTAGTTTGTTTTCTTAAATATGGCTTTTTGTTTAAATTAGTAAAATTATCTAATTTAGCAATCTTTTCTGATATTATTGTTGCTTTTGATAATATTTCTGGTGTTATATTAAATGGTGGAACATATTTTTTCATTAAAAATCACCTCTTTTTATGTACTATTATTATACTATTATTAATAACTTTAATCAATATAACTTAGTCAAAACTTAAACAAAACTTAGACAATTTATTTTGCATAAAAGAAATTATGTGAATGAGTCTAAGTTTATTATGGTTGTAAAAAGTGGCTTTTTTTGTTCAAAAAGTATATAATGAAAATGAATATGAGGTGAAAATATGACGGATATAGAAATTGCTGATGCAGCAGTGAAACAAGATATTGTATCGATTGCTGCTAAGCTTGGTATTACAGAGGAAAACTTGCAAGTTTATGGGAAAGATAAGGCCAAGGTTACATTAGATGGGATGAATCATCATGGAAAATTGATATTAGTGACCGCGATTAATCCTACCCCTTATGGTGAAGGAAAGACTACGGTTAGCATTGGGTTAGCTGATGCGATGCAGGCTCTAGGTAAGAAGGTGAGCTTGTCTTTGCGGCAACCGTCGTTAGGACCTGTTTTTGGTATCAAAGGTGGAGCAACGGGCGGTGGCTATAGTCAAATTGTTCCGATGACGGATATTAATCTGCATTTTACCGGCGATTTTCATGCTATTACAGCCGCTAACAATTTAATTAGTGCTGCCATTTATAACCATATTGAGCAGGGCAATGAATTACAATTTGCAACGGTTAGCTTCAAGCGGTGTTTAGATGTCAACGATCGCAGCTTGCGTACTATTGAATTTAAATGTCATGAGAAAGTTTTTCAAGATCATTTTACAATTGCGGCAGCTAGTGAAGTTATGGCTTTATTTTGTATGGCTCAAGATTTAGATGATTTAAAAAAGCGATTAGCTAATATTGTTGTTGGATATACGAAAGAACAGACGCCTATTCAAGTGAAAGATTTAAAACTAGAAGGAGCCTTAACGATTTTGTTAAAGGATGCATTCTATCCCAATTTAGTCCAAACTTTAGAACAGACACCTGCTTTTGTACATGGTGGCCCTTTTGCTAACATTGCTCATGGATGTAGTAGTATCCGAGCAACCAATTTAGCGCTAAGTGTTAGTGATTATGTTATTACGGAAGCTGGTTTTGGTTCTGATTTGGGAGCCGAAAAGTTTTTAAATATTGTCTGTCCACAGGCTGATTTTATTCCCCATGCGGTTGTATTAGTGGCTACTATCAGGGCATTAAAGCATCATGGTGAAGGAAACTTGGAAAATGGACTACAAAACTTGCAGGCTCATATTGATCATTTACGACAGTATCAGGTACCGCTTATTGTTTGTATTAATCAATTTAGTGATGATAAGTTATCAGAGGTAGAACAAGTGAAAAACTATTGCTTATCACAACGAGTACCAGTTTATACCAGTACTGCTTATATAGAAGGTAGCAAAGGTGCTTTATCTTTAGCACAAGCTGTTATCGATTTGTGTGAGCAAGAATCTAACTTTTGTCCACTAGTGCCAAATCACTTATCTATTACCGAACAATTAGAAGTGTTAGCTCATAAACTTTATGGTGCTGCCTCTATTCATTATAGTCAACAAGCGCAAGCTAAATTGGAGTTGTTAAAACAGTTGAAGTGTGATCATCTTTCAATTTGTGTAGCAAAGACACAGTATTCTATATCTGATGATGCTAAAAAATTGGGATATCCAAAGGGATATACAATGGAAGTGAAGGATATTATTTTATATCGCGGTGCGGGTTTTGTTACTATTTTATTAGGTAATATTATGACAATGCCAGGATTGCCAAAGCATCCTAATTATGAGAAAATGGATATAATTGATGGAGAAATTAACGGAATATTTTAAACGGAAGGAGTAATGATTGTGATTAAATATTATTATACGGACGTTGAAACTGGTGAATTTCAAAAAATAGAAACATTAAAACCAGGCAGTTGGATTCATCTTGAAAATCCAAAGACAGAAGAGGTTGAAGAAATTTCTCAAATGTTGGGTGTTAAAAAGTCAATGCTATTAAGTGTGATAGACAATGATGAACGGCCACGAATTGATGAAGAAGGGGACTGTACCATGTTATTGTTAGATGTGCCCATTACTACCAATAAAAAATCAAAACCAATTATTACATTACCTTTAGGTATTTTAGTGATTCGTGATGATTATATTGTTACTGTTTCCCTACAGAAATATCCTATTCTTGATAGTTTTATCAAAGGAAAAGTAAAAGAGTTCTATACGTATAAAAAAAGTAGATTTGTTATTCAATTAATCTACCAAATTGCCATTTCCTATTTATCTATTTTGCGTATCATTGATCAAAAAATAGAAGCGACCGAAAGTAAAGTTTTAACGGCTACGAAAAACGAGGAATTATTACATTTACTGGCTTTAGAAAATAGTTTAACCTATATTATTACGGCATTACGAGGAAATGGGGTCGTATTAGATAAAATATTAAAAGGCAATGTTATTCAATTGTTTGCAGAGGATGAAGATTTATTAGAAGATGCTATTATCGAAAATAATCAGGCTATTGATATGGCTGATCTATATCGGGGCATTTTAAGTAGTACTACCGATACTGTTGCTACAATTATTTCTAATAATTTAAATAGTATCATGAAATTCTTGGCAGGTATTACCATTGTTTTATCCATTCCGACGATGGTTGCTTCCTTCATGGGAATGAACGTTAAGCTCGGTTTTTGGTCTACTAATCCTTTCGCTTTTATTTTGTTATTGTTGCTCTCATTATTAATATCAATCATTATTGCTATCATTCTCAAAAAGAAAAATATGTTATAAAAAAGTTTCTAGTATTTAGAAATTTTTTTATACTGTAATGTTGAAAGTAAGATTACAGGTATTTTTCTAAGTGGTAAATACATACTAATACTGGTGAAAAGTATGGGTTATTTAATGATTTTAGGTAAAGGATTAACGTCGTTATTTGTTTTATTTATTCTTTCTAAAATTATGGGAAGAAAACAGGTGAGCGAACTTAATCTTTTTGATTATATTATTGGTATTAGCATTGGTTCTATTGCTGCTGAAATGACACTAAATCCAGATATTGATTTTTTTGAAGGAGTTTTTGCGATTGCCATTTATGCTCTGGTAGCGTATTTAATTACTATTTTAACTATGAAAAGTATTACGGCTAGACGTATAATCATTGGTACGCCGACTATGTTGTTACAAAAAGGACAAATCCTGTATCATAACTTACGAAAAAGTAAAATAGATATTAATGATTTATTACAAAAAGCACGAACGAATGGTTATTTTGATTTAAGTCAAATCGAATATGCCTTAATGGAAGCGAATGGTAAAATCAGTTTTTTACCGAAAAGTAAATATCAACCAGTCATAAAAAAAGACTTAAAATTACCCTACCCTTTAATGGATTGTGTGCTAATGTGGTGATTGATGGTAATGTTATGCCTGCTAATTTAAAAGCAATAGGTAAAGATGAACAATGGTTACGTGCTAGGTTAAATAAGTTACACTATAATACAATAGAAAATTTGTTGTTGGTAACGGTTGATAGTAATGAACAATTAGCAGTGTTTATTAAAGAAAAACGAGATGGTAATAATGTATTGGAATAATTAAATAAAAAAAATTTCTAATTAATAGAAATTTTTTTTATGGGGTAATTGCTGTAGTGGTATTTGAATCAGTCGTTGTCTCGGTTTCTTCTGTTTCCGTTTCACTTTCTTCCGTTTGATCTTGTTTTTCCTCTTCTCCTGTTGATAAAGTAGGTTGATCTTCTGTTACGGTGATGGTACCTGTATAAATGCTATTATTATAGGTAATGCTATACTGATAGGTTGCTGCTATATTAACATTTACTTGACTGATATCTAACGTCATTAAAGCTTTGGCTTCATCTGGTATCGTTTCTACTATATAGTTAGCAATATCATTGGTTAGAACAGTTCCTACTTTAATATTTAACGTTTTTAATGTAATAGTAGGTAGTGCAGCAGTTGCTTGGGTTTGATCTTCCACCACTGTAATGGTTCCGGTATATACTTTATCTTGATAAGAAATTGTATAAGAATAAGTTCCTGGTTCTGTGACATTAACTGTGCTAGTATCTAATTGTAAGTTAGCTAGTACTTCATCCGTTACAGCACTTTCTAGATAATCTATAATTTTGATGCTTAACGGTGTATTAACAGGAACTTCAAGATTTTTTAAAGTAATAACTGGTTCACTTTCATTACTGATTTGCTTCTTTTGAACGACAACTAACACTGTTTTGTTTGTTTCCGTTTTATTATTCATGGCACACATAACTCCAGTAGCAATACAAAAGATGCCTAGTGCAGCTATGGTTGATACGGTAATTAATCTTACTTTCTTATTCATTCTATCATCCTCGCTATTATTACTATCATTATAAGCTAGATTTGTTACTATGACAAGAAAAAAACGCTTTTTCAAGCGTATTTGACAAAGATTAATCTTAGTTTTCTTTAAAATTCTGATACCAATCGTCTGCTTTTTCTTTAATTTTTTCACCAGCAGAATGAAGTGAGTCACCAATTTTTTCGCCAGCAGATTGTACACCATCTACTAGTTTATCTTTTAAATTTCCAATGGCTTCATAATTTTCTTCGCCAATCCATTCTTTGATTTGATCTAAAGCTGCATAACCAGCATCACTTAAGAAATCTTTAACGATATTATATTTTTCACTAATATTTTCTTTGTAATCTGGTGAAATTTTCATAATCCAACCATCAATCGTACATAGATTTTCATAGCACTGCTCTTTCGCCTGATCTGTTAATTCATTAAAAGTAACACCCTTATAAGGTTCATCATAGAAAATGAAGTCAACAGCGGTTATAAAAAATTGTTTTCCTTTTTCTGCAATAGATTGTTCGTCTTCTTCTTGAATGGTTTCAGCCATTTCTTCTTTTTCGCTGTTAAAATTATCAAAAGTCTCGGTTTCAGTAATTGTCTCTTCTGTGGTTGGCATAGTAGTCTCTTCTGTAGTAGGAGCAGTTGTTGTTTCCACTGTAGTCGGCGTGGTTGTTTCTGCTTCCGTATTTACTGTTGTTGATTCTTGAATAGTCATTTCACTTGATGTTGTTTCTTCTATCGTTGTAGATGGTTGTGTGGATGTAATGTTTGTTTGAGAGTTACATCCAGTCAATAGTACTAACGAAGTGGTACCAATCAATAATAATGATTTATAAACTTTTAGATTTTTCATTTTTTAATCAATTCCTTTTGTTTTGGTTGAGGATCAATATTTTTGTCCACGAAATCACTACAATCTAAGTTTGTTTTAATTTTCTTAATGGTGCGATGTGACATGTAATCAGCGACATGTAAATTGAAATGATAGCTTCCATCTTGTTGTTTTGCTTCTTCTGGAATCTTTTGCTCTACGCCACTTAAAATATTTTTATTTTCATTAATCGTAGCATTTAATTGATCTTCAATCGTTAGAAAATCTTTATTTTTAGATAAGTCTTTTGCTTTTAAAGCATATCCAACGCCCTTAGTTAGTGAGTAAAGGGAAA
>CALVUW010000059.1 GCA_944363695.1 uncultured Bacilli bacterium
GAAGTCGTTTAATCGCAATGAGAATTAAAGATTTCAACGTTTCCCATACATAAAACTTTTCTTCATCATCTAATTCGTTTATTGTTTTTAACATGATAATAATATTAGTAGGCCAAATGGCTAATAATTCTTGAAACGTAGTAACTCCCGTTTTGTTCAAAATCATAAAAATAATATCCACAAATTTTTCTCGTTGTTCATAAGATAAACCTGCTAACCATTGATGCAATACTAAATTGGTATAAATTGAACCATCACTTAACTGATCGACAACAATAAAATGATTTTCCTCTATTTCCCAAGAAAAAGGATCATGTTCCATAATATAAAATCGATTGCTTTTTACAATTGTATACCTTTCTTGCGTAAATAATAACATTCCTATAAGAGAACATTCTGGAACCGTCTTTTTTAATTTTGTTTTAATCGTTCCAAAATAACAAGCATCTAAGAAATCTTGATGAAATCCTGGCCCATCGTGACTAAAAACATATAATAGATATTTTTGCAAATCAGCTGGTAACAGACAAGCAGCATAAACGGCTAAATTACCGCCTTTTGAATGCCCTCCAAGATAAAAAGGCTTGCCATAAAGGGATGCGGTTTGACAAACATAGGCTAAAGCAGCAGTTTGAGATGGAATCGGATATTGAAAAGCCATGTTAAAATCTTCTTTCCATCCCGTTAATGTCCCATCTGTCCCACGAAAAGCAATATAGAGTTGCTCTGTTTCTAATAAAAACGTAACCACTGCAAATTGTTTTTCTAAGTCAACATCCATCTCTTCCAAATAATCTAAAACTTGCAAATTCTGAAACCGGCGACTAGCTATTACCGCTGCTAATAATTCTCTAGAAGCATTATCATTCGTAGGAACTTGAATCATAGTAGCCATATCACTAATCCTAACAGCTGTTGTAATATGGGGATAAGAAAGATAGGCAAGCTGGGCTAATACTAAACTATCCACTTCCGTAAAAGGCATCTGCTGCATACTTTCCTGATAGGTTTTAACATAATCAATCATATTAGACATAAAATCACCTCTTTCTCATTATTTATTCATCTTCTGGCCTAAATTTGCCATACAGCTAAAATTAAAAAGAGAAAAAGGTGCAATATAGGGAACAAAGATCGCAACATTAGTCGTTTCCTACAGTTGCCAATTGCATCATTTTGTGATATAATGATGCAAATGAAAAAGGAGTGATGCAATTTGAGAAAATTTAATTTAATGGAAGAATATAATAGTATTATATCTAATAGTAATATTATTAATTTAATAACTAAAATTCATGAATATAAAGGAAAACAATCCTATTTATTAGATGCCAAAAAAGATACACTAGAAACTTTATTAAAAATTGCTAAAATTCAAAGTACTTCTTCATCAAATAAGATTGAGGGAATTTCTACTACTGATAAAAGGATAAAAGAAATAGTAAATAAAAAATTAGAACCAAAAAATAGAAATGAGGAAGAAATAGCAGGTTATAGAGATGTTTTATCTTTGATTCACGATCATTATAATTATATAGATATTAATCAGAACACAATTTTACAATTGCATAGAGATTTATATAAATATACTGGTTATAGTTATGGCGGTAAGTTTAAAAATTCGCAGAACTATATTGAAGAAATTAATGATAAAGGTGAGAAGAAGATAAGATTTACCCCATTATCTCCAGTTGAAACACCTATTGCTATTGAAGAATTGTGTAAAAACTATAATGAATTAGTGAATAATGAAGCCTGTGATTTATTAGTGTTGATTCCAATATTTATTTTAGATTTTGTATCAATTCACCCATTTAATGATGGAAATGGAAGAATGAGTAGATTATTAACGTTGTTATTACTTTATAAAGCTAATTATCTTGCAGGTAAATATATAAGTATTGAAAAAATAATTGAGGATACTAAGGAAAGTTATTATGATACCTTACAAAAAAGTTCAATTAATTGGCATAGTAATGAAAATGATTATTCTTATTTTGTTGAATACTATTTAGGCATAATATTAAGTGCTTATAAAGAATTTGATGTTAAAATTAGTATGGTAGAAAATAAAAAAATAACATCTTATGATAGAATTACAAATATATTTAAGGAAGCTATCATTCCTATCGATAAATCTTTCATAATTAGCAAATGTCCGGATTTAAGTGAAACAACTATCGAAAGAATCTTACACAGATTATTAAAAGAGGAAAAAATAATGAAAGTATCAGGAGGAAGATATACTAAATACCACTGGAATATATGATTTAAAAATAAATGATTTTATATAAAAGATAACTTTAAATGAGGCAATCATTAGAAGTGCCCTTCAACATCTAGCACAAATTAGACCTTATAACAAAAGATAACTCAGGTCACTATTCTATCAATTTCAAAATAGTGTTGGTACAGTTATGTTGGATGAGAATAAAATGTTTTAAGAGCCAAAAGCTCTTTTTTATTTATTCATCTTCTGGTCTAAAGATAACTTTTTTGACATACAGTTAAATTGAATAAAAGAAAAAAGGTGAAATACATGGAAAAAACTGAAATAATTAAAAATATTGCCCTACGAACTGGTGGAGATATTTATTTAGGCGTCGTAGGGGCCGTTAGAACCGGTAAAAGCACGTTCATTAAAAAAATGGTCGAAACATTAGTCGTACCCTACATCGAAGATGAGTACGAAAGAAAAAGAACACTAGATGAAATTCCGCAAAGTGCTGCTGGTAAGACAATTATGACCACCGAGCCTAAATTCATTCCTAACCATGCCGCTAAAATTACTATTGATGATTTTAGTTGCAATATCAGACTTGTCGATTGCGTTGGTTTTGTGATTGATAATGCTAAAGGAGCAAGTGATGAAAACGGACCACGAATGGTAAAAACCCCTTGGTATAGTGAAGAAATTCCATTTGTAGAAGCAGCAGAAATTGGCACTGAAAAAGTCATAAAAGACCATTCTACAATTGGTATTGTCGTAACTACAGATGGCTCGATCGGTGAATTTAATCGCAGTGACTACTTAGAAGCTGAAAATAGAGTCATTGAAGAATTAAAGGAAATTGGTAAACCATTTATCGTCTTATTAAACTCTACTCATCCAACGCTACCAGAAACAGAAAGATTGGCAGAAAGCTTATCTGATGAACATCAAGTACCGGTATTACCAATTAATATTGAAGCGATGAATGAACGGGAAATGATCTCTATTTTACGAGAAGCCTTATATGAGTTCCCAATTCTAGAAGTTAAAGTCAACATGCCAGAATGGATTGCTATCTTACATCATAGTCATCCAATTAAAAAGGAATATGTAGAAGCAATCAGAGAAAGTGTAATAGAGGTAGATAAGCTAAGAGATATTGAAAATATTACGGATCATTTCAAAGACTGTCCATCGATTGAAAAGGCTTATTTATCAAATGTTGATCCAGCAACAGGAATCATTACCATTAATCTAGAAGCCCCTGCCGAATTATACAATCAAGTTTTAAAAGATATTATTAAAATAGATGTAACAAGTAAAGCTGGTCTTCTTTCCCTATTCCAAGAATACTCGGAAGCCAAACGAGAATATGATCAAGTAAAATATGCCCTAAAAATGGTCAAACAAACCGGATATGGTGTGGCAACACCAAGCCTTGAGGATATGAAATTAGAATCTCCAGAGATTATTAAGCAAGGGCCTAGATATGGAGTCAAATTAAAAGCAGTCGCCCCTTCTATTCATATGATCCGTGTCGATGTAAATTCAACATTTGAACCAATCATTGGTAGTGAAGTACAAAGTAAAGAATTAATCGATTATCTCATGCGTGATTATGAAACCAATCCTAGTGAAATTTGGAAAAGCGAAATATTTGGTAGAAGTCTAGATTCCATTGTCCAAGAAGGTATTCAATCTAAAATCGCACTGATGCCAGATAATATTCGTTACAAATTACAACAGACACTTACTAAAATCGTCAATAAAGGCTCTAATAACATGATTGCTATCGTTCTCTAGCTAACTAGAGAACTTTTTTTGGTATTAATACTTTCTTTCCATACTTTAATACCTGCCGCATTTCCTCGCTTAACACAATGCGTGCATGCTCTACTAATTGCAAGAAAGTAGCAAGCGTTAGATCTTCTTCTTTCAAATATAATTTGTTATGGTACAAATAATAAGTACTACCAACAATCACATCTTCTACTTCAATTCCCAATAATTCCTCTTCACTGATAACAATTCGCAAGTCAATCTTATTACCACCAAAATCCAATTCTTCTATATAGATAATTTTTAACAAAGTACCAATCAATTTATTAAAACTCACTTCTACTTGATAAAATCCAACTTTCAAGAAGTGATAGATTTTATTATACGTTAGCAAAAACGATTTAATTTCTCGCATCGTATCCATACGATCTTCATGCGATAAATCTTTGGGAATTAAAATAATAACTGTTTCTTGATCAGAGGCTAAAACGTGCATCCTACTCACCTAATGTAAGGTATGCAAAAGGACTTAAATCGTGTCTACGATCAAGTCCTCTATAATTGTATGAATCTTTTCTTTTCCTTCTTTGGTAACACTGGAGAAAACTACTAAATTATCTCCTACTACTAAATCCATAGTATCCGTAATTAATTTTTGACATTTATCACGTTTGCTGCTTGGTACTTTATCTACTTTGGTAGCAACAACCGTAACCGGAATGTTATAGTATTTCAAAAAATTATACATAAGTAAGTCATCTTCACTTGGTTTATGTCGAAAATCAATTAACATAAATACTCGCTTTAAAGTGGTACGTGTTTCTAAATACTCTTCTATCATTTTGCCAAATTTAGCCCGTACTTGTTTACTAACTTCGGCATAGCCATATCCTGGTACATCAATCATATAAAAGCTATTATTAACATTATAAAAGTTAAGTGTTTGCGTTTTACCTGGACGACTAGACGTATAAGCAATGTTTTTTCGTTCTAAAATGGTATTAATAAAACTACTTTTTCCAACGTTACTACGACCAACCAACAAAAATTCTGGCCAGCCATTTTCTGGATATTGACTACGTCTAGTCACCATAATTTCTAATTCAGCTTTATTAATCTTCATTTGTTTCTAATCTCCTTATATAATCTTGCGTAATTTCTTCAAGTTCAGCACACAAAGCCTCTACTTCTTCAATACTTCCCACTCTAGCACCACTTGCCATCGCATGTCCACCACCATAATATTTTTCAGCAATCTTATTTACAATCGGCCCACGAGAGCGAATATTAACACGAATATTATGATTTTTCAAATCATCACTAGCAACAACCCAAACTAAAATTTCGTCAATGAAATTAAAGTGATTGATCATATTGCCAGCAGCAGCACTATCGGTGCCAAATTGATTAATAATATCATTACTTAAATAAATGAATGCCACGCCATGATCGCTAGCTTTCATATTTTGAGCAATATAACCTTCTAATCGTACTTCCTTTAAAGGTCTTAAATATAAGGGTTTGTACACCTCTGATAAAACAAAAGGATAGTTCTGTAAATAGCGACTTACTAAAGCAAAAGTCTTAGGACTACAACTATCAAACAAGAAACGATTAGAATCAGATACTAACCCACTATAAAGTAACATAGCAACCGAAGTATCAATGACAAATTTCATCTTCTCTAGAAAATCCATTAAAATCTCACAAGTACTAGTAGCATGTTCATCAATATATTCAAGTCCAGCATATGCTTCAATAAAAGGATGATGATCCATCTTAATGATGCAACTTGCTTTATCCATATCCGCAAAATCAATCCGTTTTTTGTCAGGTGTATCTAATACAATTAATAAAAATTGATCTAAATGTTCCCATTTATCTAATTTACCTAAATACGAAAATTTTACACTACCATTTCCTACGGCCAAAACATACTTATCAGGAAAAGTTAGTTCAATAGCTGCTTTTAAAGCTAATTGACTAGCTAAGGCATCTGGATCTACACCCACATGCCTAGCGATGACAATATGTTGATATTTTTTTATCTCTTTATAGATTTTTTTAAACATAAACTTCCCTAACTAAATCAAATCTTTCGTATCTTCAGCAATCATTAATTCTTCATTCGTTGGAACCACATAGATACCAACAGATGAATTATCACTACTAATTTTAGCAAATTCACCACGTACATTATTCTTTTCAGGTTCTAATTCCATTCCTAAGCATTTTAGAGCTTCTACAATATGAACTCTGGCACTAATAGAATTTTCTCCCACACCAGCGGTAAAGACTAATGCATCACAACCACCAAGTTCTACATAATAACTAGCAATATATTTTACGACCGTATTGGTAAACATTTTATCAGCTAAGATACATCTTTCATCGCCTTCGGCAATACCATTTTCAATATCACGATGATCACTAAATTTACCACTAACACCTAAGAAACCAGACTTCTTATTCAACGCATCAATCACTTCTTTCGCATTAAGTCCTTCTTTTTCCATCACAAATGGAATAATGGATGGATCAATATCACCACTTCTAGTTCCCATCATCACGCCTGCTAATGGGGTAAATCCCATTGAAGTATCCACGCACTTACCATCTTTAATAGCAGCAATACTACAACCACTACCAAGATGACATACAATCATCTTCAAATCATCCCGTTTTAAGGCCTCACTCATATGTTTACTAACAAACCGATAACTCGTACCATGCGCTCCATATTTTCTAACCGCATGCTCGCTATACCATTCATAAGGCACTGGATATAAATAACGATCCTTCTCCATACTCTGATGGAAAGCCGTATCAAAAACAACTACCATTGGTACTTCTGGTAATACTTCTTTAAATGCTTTAATCGCTGCCACATGAGCTGGGTTATGCAAAGGAGCAAAATCTTTTAAATCTAGTAAATCTTGAATAACCTGATCGGTTACCAATACAGACTTAGTATACTTTTCACCACCACTAACGATACGATGACCAATACCACTAATCTCATCCAAAGATGTAACAATACCTAGACTAATTAAGCGTTCTAATAACACTTCAACCGCCACACCATGATCTGGCATTTCTACTTCTTCTTTTATTTTTTCTCCATTGTATTTAATGGTATAAAAACCACCTTCTAAGCCTACTCTTTCAAAATAACCAGAAGCAATACACTCCTCATTATCCATATTGAACAAACTAAACTTCAATGAACTACTACC
>CALVUW010000060.1 GCA_944363695.1 uncultured Bacilli bacterium
TGTTTCTATCTGCTTATTATTGATTGGTTTGTATTTATTATTTATCAAGTATCGAAAAGAGCCTAAGCTTTCGCATCTTTATCAAAAGGAGGCTATATATGAAAGAGTATAAAGTTGTTATCATAGGTTGTGGTGTGGCTGGTATGACAGCAGCTATTTATTTAGCTAGAGCAGGTATTAGTTGTTGTATTCTAGAAGCTAATGCTCCAGGTGGACAAATCATTGATAATGGTATGATTGAAAATTATCCCGGTTTTCTAGCCATTAGAGGTACAGATTTGGCTTTGAAAATTTTGGAGCAGGTGAAACAATTAGAAGTACCGGTATTTTATCAAAAAGTAAAGACTATAGAAGTAGAAGAGGGTAAGAAAATTATTCATACTTCTCGTGATGATTTTGAATGCGATTATATGATCATTGCAACAGGAAGACATCCTAAGACATTGGGACTTACCAATGAAGCAGAATATGTGGGACGTGGTGTTAGCTATTGTGCGATTTGTGATGGTGCTTTATATAAGCATAAAAATGTAGTGGTTGTAGGTGGTAGTGATAGTGCTTTTAGTGCCGTTCGTTATTTAGCTAAATTAGTAAACCATGTAACGCTAATACACCGTCGTAAAACTTATCGGGCACAACAGGCTTTGATAGATGAAGTATATAAACTTAATAATGTATCCTTTATAACAGGAGAGGTAGCTTCTCTACAAGTTGATGCTAATAAAGTTTTATCTTCTATTACTTTAACAGATGGTCAAGTAATAGCAACAGCAGCATTGTTTATTTATATAGGTCAAGTTCCAACAACTACTGCCTTTGAATCATTATCTATTTGTGATGAAAATGGATATATTCAGGTAAATCAACAATATGAAACAAAAATAGATGGTATATATGCGATAGGTGACTGTATTGCCAAAGAAGACTATCAAATTGTTATTGCCATGGGTGAGGCGGCTCAGGTAGCGCTAGCTATTACAAGGAGGTAAGATGAATAAAAAAGTATTGGTTTTTGGAGGCGGAACTGGATTATCTAATTTACTGCAGGGATTAAAAGAGTTCCCTATTGATATTACAGCGGTTATAACTGTATCGGATAGTGGAAAAAGTACAGGAAAACTACGACAAGAGTTTCATGTTCCAGCAGTTGGTGATATTCGAAAAGTAATTACTAGTTTAGCATCCATTGATGAACCGATGAAAAAAATGTTAGAATATCGCTTTAATACAACAAGCGATTTAGATGGCCATGCGTTAGGAAATTTAATATTAATTTCGTTATTAGATGTCACGGGTAGTTTAAAAGAATCGATTGCCCATTTATCTAAATTACTTTCTATTCGTCATCAGGTGTTGCCTCTTTCTGAAAATCCAAATATAACATTGATGGCCCAAATGAGTGATGATACAATCGTGGAAGGAGAAGCCGCCATTACTAAATATCCTGCTACGATTAGAAGATTATTCTATAAAGAAGAACCGCAAGTATTAGAGGAAGTATTACAAGCTATTAGTGAGGCTGATTTAATTATTTTAAGTATGGGTAGTCTTTATACAAGTGTCTTACCGCATTTATTAGCTAAAAGTGTTATTCAAGCGCTAGATAAGTCAACCGCTCCCTTAATGTATTTGTGTAATATTGTAACGCAACCTGGGGAAACAGATCACTTTGCAGTTAGTGATCATATTAATTTATTAAATCAATACTTAGGTAACCATAAATTAGATGTTGTGATTGCTTCTAATTCCTCGATAGATCCTCTTTTAGTTCGTAAATATGCAACAGAAGAACAAAAAGATCCCGTTAAAATTGATTATCCGGTTTTAGCTAAAAATGATGTTGAATTAATTGAAGCCGATTTATTGACAATTGATCATGATTTATTACGACATCATAGTCAAAGATTAAGTACTTTGATATTCTCTTATTTAATGAGGTGATATTATGTCATTTGCAACAACTGTAAAAAACGAATTAACAACGTTAACCTTCACGAAAACAGAGCAGATTGCTTTATTAGCAGGATTTATTCGTAACAATGCTACTTATGATGGGCAAATGCTTTGTTTAAGTAGTGAAAATTATAATATTATTACGTATCTATGTGATATATTAGACACAATTAGTGAAGTACAATATGAAGTTAAAACCTTAGATAATAATAATTTCAGTAAAAAAGAATTATATACGATTGTCATTTGGAAACAACTTCAATTTTTATTAGAAATGATTAGTTTTGATCAACCAACACCTGATTTATATTTAGTGGAAGGAAATGAAGAAGCTCGTAGTTATATTCGAGGTGTATTTTTAAGTGCTGGTAGTATTAATGACCCAAAGACTTCTCAATATCACCTGGAATTTTTTATTGATAAACCAGATGAAGCAGTCTTTGTTCAAAAAATACTAAATAAATTTGAATTAAATGCCAAGTTATTAAGCCGTGATAAAGGATATATGGTTTATTTGAAAGAGGCTGAAAAAATCAGTGACTTTTTAAAAATATTAGGTGCTACTAATTCAGTACTTTATTTTGAAAATGTACGTGCTTATCATGAACAAAAAAACCAAACAAATCGTTTAAATAATTGTGAACAAGCTAATATGGATCGAGTGATTGAAACGGCTACCCAGCAGTTAAATTATATCCAACTATTAGAAGATAATATGGCAGTAACCTTATTGGATGATAAAACCAAAGAAGCACTCATTTATCGTAAAAAATATCCCGAAGCATCCTTGAAAGAATTAAGTGAAATTATTAGTTTAGAAACGGGAAAGAAAATTACAAAATCAGGATTGAATCATCGTTTTAGAAAAATAAAAGAATTAGCATTGCGTTTACAAAAGGAGAGTTAATATTTATGCATAAGCTTAAGAAAGTAGGTATTATCTTATTTGTAGTAGTTGCAGTAGTTGTTATTTATATAGCTTTTTTTAGTAAAAAAGATGTTGTTTTAGAAGATGAGAAAAGTAATTTATTATTAGAAGACCAAGTTAAAACGATTATGGAGAAAATGAGTTTGGATGAAAAGATTGGACAATTATTTTTAGTGCGCTTTTCTGAAGAAGAAATAAAAAATGATAAAAATACGATCTTACCAGCTGGTTATGTTTTATTTGCTAAAGATATAGAAGGAAAAACCCCGGAGTCATTATATGAATATTTACAATCTTATCAGGAGCAAGCAGACGTTGATCTTATTTTTGCGGTAGATGAAGAGGGAGGAATAGTTACTAGAGTTAGTCGCTTTCAAGAATTTCGCTTCGAACCTTTTAAAAGTGTACGCGATTATTATGTAGAAGGTGGGATAGATCGTTTAGTACAAGTTGAAGAAGAAAAAATTAATTTGCTAAAGAAAGTAGGTATTAATTTAAATCTAGCACCAGTTGCTGATGTTTCTACTAATCCAGATGATTTTATTTATAATCGTACCTTAGGAGAAGATGTTAATATCGTATCAGATTATATTAAGCAAATAGTAAGGAAAGCCCACGAATTACATTTTGCTATTACTCTGAAACATTTTCCTGGTTATGGTAGTAACTTAGATACCCATACCGGGATAAGTGTTGATAGTCGAAGTGCAACGGAATTGGAACAAGAAAGTTTACCGCCATTTGAAGCAGGTATTGCTGAAGAAGTACCAGTTATCATGTTTTCACATAATATCATTAATTGTTATGATTCGTTGTATCCAGCCTCACTATCAAAGCCAGTACATGATAAACTACGGGATCTTGGTTTTAAAGGTCTTATGATAACTGATGATTTAGCTATGGATGCGATTCAAAAAAATTATGAAGGTACTGCAGCAGTTTTAGCTTTCTTAGCAGGCAATGATTTAATTATGACCTCATCTTATACAAAGGATTTAGATGCGATTAAACAAGCTTTAGAAAATGAACAGATAACGGAAGCTGAAATTGATAAGCGTGTATATAATACATTATCATTTAAATTACAATATGGTATTATAAAAGAAACATAAATTTATGCTTCTTTTTTTAATATTTGATCGATTAAACCATATTCTTTAGCTTCTTCTGCTGATAAATAATAATCACGCTCTGTATCTTGTTCGACTTTTCGTAAGCTTTTACCGGTTTTTTCTGCTAAGATTGTATTTAATTTTTTCTTAATTTTTAAAATATGTTCTGCGGCTATTTTTATTTCTGTTGCTTGCCCTTGCGCGCCACCTAATGGCTGATGAATCATAACTTCTGCATTAGGGAGAATATATCTTTTACCACTTTGGCCACAGGCTAGAAGAAAAGCAGCCATACTAGCAGCCATACCAATACAGATGGTAGAAACATCGCTTTTAATAAAATTCATTGTATCAAAAATGGCCATACCTGCTGTTACTGCACCGCCTGGAGAATTAATATAAAGGGCAATATCCTCATGATTTAGTGAGTCCAAATATAATAATTCGGCAACAATCGTATTTGCTAGCGCATCATCTATGGGCCCACTTAAAAGAATAATACGGTTTTTTAATAATCGAGAAAAAATATCATAGCTTCTTTCTCCATTTAATTCTTTATCTATAATCATAGGTACTAAATTCATTGTCATCACCTAATTCTACTTTATCCGTTTCCACTCATAAATATACACCAATTTATTCGTCAAAATTGTTAGACAATACTTAGTACCTTTGATATAATCATTATAGAATAAAAGAGGGTGATGAAGATGATTGAATCTTTAGTGGTTACTGTTAATAATAAAAAAATCGAAATACCTTATGGAACTACATTATTACAATTAAGTAAACAATTTGCCAGTGATTTTCATTTTCCTATTTTATTAGCAACGGTTGATGGTACGTTTAGAGAATTAAGTTATGTTATTTCTAAAGATTCTACTATAGAATTTTTTGATTTAAATTCTCGTATTGGTAATCGTACTCATATTGCAGGATTAACATTTTTGCTATATGTAGCTGTTAAATCTTTATATGGAGAAAACGAAAATGTTATTGTCCAACATTCTCTTGATAAAGGGATTTATATTGAAACAACCTTTCCAATTAATGAAGAAAAGGTTATGGCCATTGAAAGTAAAATGCGTCAGTTTGTTAATATGGATTTAGAAATTGCTAAGGTAAGTGTTGAAAGAGTATCTGCTATTCATTATTTTGAAAACATTGGCGATTTACCTAAAGCTAATATTATGAAATATAATACGAATACCTTTATTACATTATATCGCTTAGGAAATTATTATAATTATTTTTATCAACAAATGCCTACCTCAACGGGACTATTAGAAGATTTTAAATTAACTTACTTAAATAAAAAAGGATTTATTTTACAATTTCCTACGATTTATTCTAATAATACAATTACAGAATATAAACATCATCCACATATGTTTCAAGTGTTTCAAGAGTGCCATGAATGGGCTAAATTAATGCATATAGAAAATGTTGCAGATTTAAATTACGTGGTGTCACGAGGTAAAATAGGCGACTTAATTCGAATGGATGAAACTTTGCAGAGCAATCGTTTGTTAAATGTAGCAAGAGAGATTGAAAAGCAAAAAGAGGATAAGAAAATTATTTTACTTGCTGGTCCATCTTCTTCTGGTAAAACAACAACTACAATGAAATTATGTATGTATTTACGCAGTTTAGGATTAAATCCTAAAATGATTAGTATGGATGATTATTTTGTAGAACGAATACACACTCCGAAAAATGCTAAGGGAGAACCGGACTATGAGTGTTTTGAAGCGGTTGATCACCAAATGTTAAATGAACAAGTAGCAGCATTATTAGCAGGTAAAACCGTAAAAGCACCAGTCTATAATTTTATAGAAGGGAAAAAGGAATTTAAGAAAGATTTGGTATTAGCTAAAGACGATATCTTATTAATTGAAGGCATTCATGCGCTAAATCCAAAAGTTTTAGTGGATATTCCAAGTAAAAATAAATATAAAATCTATCTATCAGCATTAACAGAACTTAATTTAGATAATCATAATCGCTTTCCAACAACTGATAATCGTCTATTGCGCAGAATAGTGCGTGATAATAGAACCCGTGGTTACAGTGTAGAAGAAACATTAGAAATATGGCCCAATGTGAGACGGGGAGAAGAACAATATATATTTCCTTATCAGGATGAAGCAGATGTTACGATCAATACCGCTTTAATTTATGAACTGGGAGTTTTAAAAACGTATGGAGAACCGCTATTATATTCTGTTAGTGAACATTCTCCTTACTATGAAGAAGCTAGACGTCTACTTAATATGCTTCGTTTGATTCTACCAGTTGCTAGTGAAGCGATTCCGGATGATTCTATTATTCGTGAATTTATTGGTGGTAGTTGTTTTCATGATTAAAACGGTTATGACACCGTTTTTTATCTCTGAAATTGATTTAAAAAATATTGAAATATTTGAAGATGCAATTGTTCATCTTCGATGATTCGTTTCAATAATATACGAATATTTTGATCTTGAATAACCCGATAATGCAATTGATATTGTTGAATGATTTGTTGCGTTTGATCTATATTGTTGTTTAAAACCACTAATATTCCTTTTTCGTAATTGACATTTACACTAGTCCAATAGGTTTCTTGTTTAGTCTGCCGATTAATGGTTCGAAATTTAGGATCGACCCCTAATAAGCTGATGGTCTCACCTAATAAGGACAAGTGTTTCATCTTTAGTTTGTGCTAATTGTTGCAGGGCTTCAGCAATATCTGGGAAATTTTGCTTTTGCGTGGCATATTGATATAAATAAGTATGCATAAGTGTTTCTTCACTTAATACACCTGCATAATCATCTAATAATAACGTAGCATAGAAAAAATTTTGCTGTTGGACTCTTGAGGTTGGATAAGTTTTATTCAAAGTATAGTTCATATTTTCACTCCTTATCATAAACTATTCTAGTGAATAAAAAATATACTATGTTATATCAAAAAACATTGGTGAATTTTGGAAAGGATATTCGAAATGGATATTCGAATTTTCTTAATAGGTAAGCAATAAAGATAAACTTTAT
>CALVUW010000061.1 GCA_944363695.1 uncultured Bacilli bacterium
TGGTTACTATATAGAAATCAGTAAAGGTCAAGTTGGCTTATTAAAAGAAGAATATGGTTATCAACGCCGTCAGACGCTTTCTAACTGCGAACGATTTATAACACCGGAATTAAAAGAAAAGGAAAACATTATTTTAGGAGCAGAAGAAAAGATTATTAATTTGGAATACCAGCTATTCATGCAAATCAGAGAGATTACTAAGCGTTATATTACTAGATTACAAAAATGTGCTTCTGTATTGGCCGAGATTGATATGTTACAAGCTTTTTCAACGGTAGCAGATCTATATCATTATACGCGTCCTAAATTAGTGGATAAGGCCCAAATTAAATTATTAGAGTCAAGACATCCGGTAGTAGAACAGGTGATGGCTTTAACAAGCACTAAATATGTCGCTAACGATATCATCATGGATGAAGACACCTCAGTATTATTAATTACTGGACCTAATATGGCAGGGAAATCTACTTATATGCGTCAATTAGCCATCATTGTGATTATGGCCCAAATCGGTTGTTTTGTACCTTGTAAACAAGCTGAATTACCAATTTTTGATAAGATCTTTACTCGGATTGGAGCCAGCGATGATTTGGTCAGTGGTGAATCTACCTTTATGGTAGAAATGAAAGAAGCTAACTTAGCATTACAAGAAGCAACCAAACATAGTCTTATCTTATTTGATGAATTAGGAAGAGGAACAGCTACCTATGATGGAATGAGCTTAGCTCAAGCTATTTTGGAATATATTCATGATAAAGTAGGGGCTAAAACACTATTTTCTACCCATTATCATGAACTAGTCAGTCTAGCTAGCAATCTAACTCATTTACGAAATGTGCATGTATCAGCCATAGAAGAAGACGGGAAATTAACATTTCTGCATAAAGTAAAACCTGGATCTATTGATAAAAGTTATGGTCTTAATGTTGCTGCTTTAGCACATCTACCAGAATCTTTAATCAAACGAGCAGAAGAAATTTTAAATATGTATGAAAAAACAAGTGATAAAAAGCCAATTTTTACACAAACCTCCTTGTTTACTTTAGAAGAGGAAACTAAAGAGGAAGAAGAGAGTAAATCAACTTGGTTGGAAGAAAGCCTGGAAGCTTGTAACCCTCTACAAATGACGCCAATTGAGGCTCTTAATTTTATTTATGAGTTGAAAGAAAAAATGAATGGGAAATCATCTTAAAATATGATATGATGGAAGAGGTGAGTAAAATGAAAACACGTAGTGAAGCAAGAGAAGCAATTATTAAAATTTTATATAAAATTGCCATTTTAAACGATGCAAAAGTAGAAGATGAAATCGATAATGTTATTCAAGAGGTTTGTCCTATTAGCAATGACTTCGTAACGAATACGGTTCATGAGATTGTTAATAACAAAGATGCCTTAGATCAACTAGCTAACAATTATATGATTGATTGGGAAATAAAGCGGTTAAACAAAGTTGATCAGGCTATTTTTCGCTTAGGTATTTATGAGTTAGTATATACTGATACACCAAGTGTTGTAGCAATTAATGAAGCAATTGAGCTATCGAAAAAATATAGTGACACCGCTATTACAAAGATGCTAAATGGGGTTTTAGATCAAATTTATCATAATGAGGATATATCTCATGAATGATTATATTAGTGTTAGTCAATTAACAAAATATATTAAATATCGCATTGATAACGATCAGAACCTACAAGAAGTATATTTAAAAGGTGAAATTTCCAATTTTAAAGCACATAGTAGGGGTCATTTCTACTTTACGTTAAAAGATGAGACTAGTCGCATTAATGCCGTTATGTTTGCCAGTAATGCTAGTAAAATAAAATTTAAACCTGAGGATGGCATGAAGGTACTTGTAACAGGGAGAATTTCTGTTTATGAGGCAACTGGTGGTTATCAAATTTATGTCAACGAAATGAGCGAAGATGGTATTGGAAATCTATATGTGGCTTTTGAACAATTAAAGAAAAAATTAGCAGAAAAAGGATTATTTGCCCCGGAGCACAAACAAAAAATACCAAAAATACCAAGAAGAGTAGGGGTTATTACCGCTCCTACCGGAGCTGCCATACGAGATATTATTTCAACAATTTCTCGTAGATTCCCGGCTACTGAAGTTATTTTATTGCCAGCCTTAGTACAAGGAGAAGCAGCGAAAGATGATATTGTACGTCAAATAAAGCGTGCACCACAGTATGATTTAGATGTTTTGATTGTCGGTCGAGGAGGCGGTAGCATTGAAGATTTATGGGCTTTTAATGAAGAAATTGTAGCCCAAGCTATTTACGATTGTCCGATTCCAACCATTAGTGCAGTAGGTCACGAAATTGATTTTACCATCGCTGATTTTGTCGCTGATTTACGCGCTCCTACACCTACTGGTGCAGCGGAAATGGCCGTTCCTAATAAGAGTGATGTCTTAAGCTATATTCAACAATTGTCCCTTAGAAATAAAAATAATATGCAAACAATTTTAGCGCTTAAGAAAAAAGCCCTTGAACAAATCAAAGGACACTATATCTTAAATAATCCACTAGATTTGTATGCTGCTAAAACGCAGAAACTGGACTATTTGATAGAAAATTTATTAAAAAATTATAAATTGATTATCAAAAATAAGCAAACAAAATTAAAAGTAATGACCGATCGAACCATCTTCAAAACACCGGAAAGTATTCTAGACAAAACAAAACAAAAGTATGCAATCTTATTAAGTAAATTAAATGCACTTAGTCCTTTAAAGACACTAGAAAGAGGCTATAGCATTATTAAACAGAATGATAAGGCGATTACTAGTATTCATGAGTTACATACCAATGACACTATTAGTTTGCAATTAAAAGATGGTAGTAAAGAAGCTGTTATTAAATAGGAGGAAAAATGGAGAAAAAAGAAAAAAAATTTGAAGAAAAATTGGCAGAATTAGAAACGCTTGTAAAACAATTAGAAAATGGCGATATAGAATTAGATCAGGCGATTAATTGTTTTACAACTGCTACAAAACTTGCTAAAGAATGTGACCAAGATTTAAAAGAAGCTGAAAAGGCACTAACGTCTATTGTTAATGAAGATGGTACGTTAAGTGAATTTAAAGGGGAAGTAGAATAAAAGGTGCTGAATTAGTCGGCACCTTTTTTATCTCCTTCTTCTAACATGGTAGTAATAAAAATTCCATATCCTTTTTTCGTATCACTGACAATTACGTGGGTTACCGCACCGATTATTTTGTTGTTCTGAATAATTGGTGAACCACTCATACCTTGTACGACACCACCTGTTTTATCTAATAGATTTTGATCTGTTATTTCGAATAAAATATTCTTTGTATCACTATCTTTATCAATTTTTAAAATGTTGATTTCATATTCTTCCACTTTCTGTCCACTAATAACAGTTTTAATTGTAGCTTTACCTGTTTTTATTTCGTCGCTGGTTGCTACTTCTAATGTTTCAGTCGTTGGAAAACTATCATCATATAATCCAAAAATACCAGCTGTTTGATTGGAGAAAATAGTTCCAAATACAGTGCTTTTATCATAAGTTGCATTTTTTTCACCGGGACTTCCATCACTACTTTTATTAGTACCAGTTACATCAGCTTTAAAAATCTGTCCATCTTTTATTTCAAACTTTTCACCAGTTGTTTTTTCTATAATCTCATGTCCTAACGCTCCAAATATTTTACTATTGGGATCGATATAAGTTAAAGTACCAATACCTGTAATCTCATCTTTTACATAAAGTCCAGTTTTACAAACATTTTCTGTATCACAAACCATATTTAAAGATAAATCAGAAGTCTTATTGTTTCGTTCAATTGTTACATCTAACGAATTGATCGCATTATTCCGTGCTTCTTGATTTACCACTTGCACCATTTCTTCGATGGTTGTTACTTTTTGATCGTTAATGGCCAAAATACTATCTCCCACTTCAAATCCGGCATCTTTACCGATATACTGCTCATCTACTTTATAAAAGCCAACTACTAAAATACCATCAGAATTTACTTCAATACCGATTGTTTGTCCACCTGGAACAATGTATTTAGAATAAGCATAACCAGTTGTGGGTATAATAAATAATGCTAATAGAAGAAAGAGAAATTGTAGCTTAATTTTTTTAAAAAACAACTTAATCATCTCCTTGTAAGCTACATTAATAGTATGGATAAAATGTTAAAAATAATAAAGTCAATATCTACCAACCATAAAATTATGATATAATAATAAGCTTATAAAGGAGAGATTCGTATGAAAGTTTGGAAAAAAGCACGTTTCACAAAAAAAGATAAAGAAATCGATATGATAAGTCGCGCTTATTTGAATTATGTTTATCGTGACGGACCAATTAACGATATTATCAGAAAATATCATATACAACCAAATGATATTCTAAAATTAAATCAATATACGGCTGATCGAATCGCAGGGTTAGTATTGCTATATTTAGCACAAGATAAAAAAAGACTGAGCGATATTGTCCTAAAGTACAAAAGCGATCAGTTATTGGTATTAGATATTATTCCTGAAATTGAAGGTTACGTAGAAAAATAAATTAAATAATATAGAAAATGACAACACTAAAAAAACTAATTAGCATAATAACAACTAAGAAAATAGATACAATCTTTACCATCTTTTGATTCATTTTGTTCACCTCATGTTCATTATAATAGAAAAGTCAAAATTTGTAAAATGAAACTAGTCTAACTTTCTCTATTTTCAGAATATAGTGTAGTAGGTGATAAGAATGAACGAAGCAAAAAATAAAGTTAAAAATGCATTAACAGAACAGAAAAAGATCTATTTTATTATTATTGGTGTTATGTTAGTGGGAATTCTTTTAGGAATTGTTTTTTCATTAATTTTGTCTACTAGTGACCATACTTTGGTAAAAGAAAGCTTAAATACATTTTTCACAGATATTAAAAATAATGATATTAACTATACTAGTATTTTAATAAATAGTTTAATTGGCAATGTTACTTTTATTCTTTTAGTTTTTATTTTAGGAATTTCTATTATTGGAATGCCATTCATTGTTATTTTACTATTATTTAAAAGCTTCATTTTTAGTTTTTCCATCTCTTCTATTATTTATACTTACCACTGGAGTGGAATTCTAAAAGCTTTTGGCTATATTTTTCCTCATCAAATTCTACTACTTTTTTTAAGTGTCTTATTAGGCTGCTATGCCATTTACTTTTCCAAACGTTTATTTAATTATTTATTTTTTAAAAAAGATATTGATTTAAGACGTGCTATGAAACGATATTTACAAGTATTTGTTGTCTGCTTAGGTGGTGTTTTATTGTGCAGTTTATCCGAAACATTTTTAAGTCCTATCATCATTCGATTATTTTACTAAAAGCTAAAAATATAGTATAATAATGCTGGTGATAGACATGGAAAAAGTTGTAATTGGAATGAGCGGTGGAGTAGATTCTTCCGTTGCGGCCATTCTATTAAAAGAGCAGGGCTATGAAGTAATCGGTTTATTCATGCGTAATTGGGATAGTTCTATTAATCAAGATATCTTAGGTAATCCTACCCTAGATCAGGCGATCTGTCCACAAGAACAAGATTATAATGATGCTTTAGCAGTTTGTCAAAAGATTGGCATTCCACTTCATCGAGTGGATTTTATTAAAGAATATTGGGACGATGTGTTTACTTATTTTTTAGAGGAATTAAAGAAAGGAAGAACGCCTAATCCTGATATTATGTGCAATAAATATATTAAGTTTGATCGTTTTGTGAAAGAAGCCAAACGCTTAGGGGCTACTTATATTGCAACTGGTCATTATGCAAAAATGGAAAACGGCCGTTTAATGCGTAGTTTTGATCAAAACAAAGATCAGACCTATTTTTTATCACAATTATCAAAAGAACAATTAGCCAATGTATTATTCCCTTTAGGAGATATAACCAAAGAACAGGTTCGTAATATTGCTAAACAATATGATCTAGTAACAGCGACAAAGAAAGATTCTACTGGTATTTGTTTTATTGGCGAACGTAATTTTAAAAATTTCTTAAAGAACTATTTACCAAGTATTAAAGGGAAAATCGTTAATATAGAAACTAATGAAGTATTAGGAGAACATATTGGACTAATGTATTATACCATTGGACAACGTAAAGGACTACATGTAGGTGGTACAGAAGATAAATTATTCGTAGTAGGTAAGAATCTACAAGATAATATCCTATATGTAGCAGAAGGGGAGGATAATCTCTATTTATACTCTGATGCTGCTATTATTGAATCTGTTAATTTTAATTGTGAGGATAGACCTATTCACTGTACAGCAAAATTTAGATACCGTGCACCCGATTATCCTGTTACATTAACGTATTTGGAAGATGGTAATATTTTAGTAGAATATGAGCCAATTAAAGCCGTAACACCAGGACAAGCTTGTGTATTTTATCAAGATCAATATTGCCTAGGTGGTGGAATTATTAAAGAAGTAAGAAAAAACAAAGAAAAATTGTGGTATTTACTATAAAGTTGACCAAAATATGTCAAGCATTTTACAGGAAATTTGCTTGACTATTTACGTAAAACTGATACAATGATAATAGGAGGATGAATGATGGAAAACTTAAACGATTTATTAATGGAACTTGGTATCTCAAAAGTCAGATTGGCCAAATATTTGGGTGTTTCTAGACAAATGCTTTATAATTATTTAGCCATGAATTCTCTTAGTGAATGGCCTAAGGAAAAAGCAGCAAAATTACTTACGTTGCTTAATATAGATAACGAAGAAAAAATAAAAGATATTGCCGTAGATGGTGATTATATTATCGAAGTAGAAACTAGATTAAATGAAGGAGTAAGAGACTCATCTAATCGCGAAGTACTTGCTGATCTCAAAGGATTTAATAAAAAAGAACAAGAG
>CALVUW010000062.1 GCA_944363695.1 uncultured Bacilli bacterium
ATACTATGCTTGCTAGCTATATTGAAAATGTTAAACGCTTGGATATCCCTTATGGTATTTATATTTATAGCTATGCTGAGAATTATCATGAAGGTATCTTATATGCTAATTTCACTCAAAATGTGATTAATAAATACAATTTGAATCCAACATTAGGAATATATTTAGATTTAGAGTCAAATTCAATTACTGATTATATGGGTGTGAGTCAATATGAAGAGGTGGTAAAAGGATTTATGTCTGTAATCCCTACTGCTAAAGTATATACTTATACTTATTATGCGGAAACAGCTTTAAACTCTGATTATATAAAGCCTTATATTACTTGGATCGCTAATCGCGAAGTGACAGATAGACCCGGTAATTATCAAGGGTGGCAATTTACCAATTCGGCTTTAGTACCTGGTATTAATGGTGGGGTTGATATGAGTATATTTTATTATTAGTAGTAGGAGCTTGCTATGAAGAAAAAAACTAGAATTGATTATATAGATGTATTAAGAGGAATAGGAATTATGTATATGGTCTTAGGCCATATCAATTTGGGCGTACAGTTTGATCACTATATTCACGCATTCCATATGCCTCTTTTTTTCTTTGTAACTGGCTTCTTTTTTAAACGGCAGCAAGTATCTTTTAAAACTTTCATAAAGAAAACGAGTAAGCAATTACTATTACCATATTTTATATGGGGTGTAGCGATGATTCTATTTGCTGGTATTACCAAATTAGGATTAAGTACCTCCCTTTCACAAGCGGTCTGCAATCTTTTTACTACCAATCATAGTGGACTTCCTATTGCTGGCGCTCTGTGGTATTTAACATGTCTTTATTTTAGTCAATTATGGTTATATTTTCTTAATAAATATTTTAAGAAAGAATGGTTATTTGGTATTGGATGTTTGGCAGTATTTGTGATGGGGCTAACTATGCATTATTTTCATATTGAGTTATGGTGGTCTATTGTTAATTCATTTGTCGCAGTAGGTATTGTTTATTTTGGTTATCTCATACGAAAACTAGATGTCTTAGCACGTTTTACTAATACCAATATTATATATACCCTCATAATTAGTACTTTTTCTATCATGCATACTGGTTATGTTAATATGCGTACAGGGGTATATCCTAATATTATTTTATTTTTTGTTAATCTTTTGTTAGCAATTCTTTTCTATAGCAATGTATCTAAAATCCTATTATCTATTAAAAAATTATCATGGATGACGGAAAAGATAAAATATATAGGTGAAAATTCTATTGTTTCTTTATGTCTCAATCAGTTTGTAATTCTCCTATGTAGTTTTGTTTTACAACAACTACATATTACCTCTTATTTGCTTACTACTATAGGAATGCCACTTTTACTTTATAATCTACTTTTCTTTGGACTGGTTATGCTTATTCTATATGGTTTGACCAAACTGTTTATGAAGACAAAACTTAGGATATTGTTTGGAAAATAAGTGTTTACTGTGTTATAATCTGAATAAGGTGGTATTACTATGGATTCAAATCGATGTAAAATTATGTTCTTTGTTTATATGTTAGGACAAGGTGGAGCGGAAAGAGTTATTTTAAATATTTTAAATCACATTGATTTAGAAAAATATGAAGTCCATCTAACGATGGGAGTTCAAGAAGGTAATGATTATTTACCATTTTTAAACCGAAAAGACAAAATACAGATTCATTATCTAGATGTTCCACTTGGTCAGAATGAGCAGGCTTCTACTAAGTTGGCGGCTTATATTGATCAATTTGCCATTGATATTTTATTTACGGAAGCTTATTTTACTAACACGTTGGCTTATCATGCTAAGAGGAAAGCGAAAAGAAAAGTAAAATTAATTTTTAGGGAAGCAACTTCGCGTTCTAAGACAGCTTTTTATAACTGGAAAGATGTCATTAAAACGTTTATCAGGTATAATTTTTATGCTCGTAAAGTCATTGCTATTTCAGATGGCGTTAAAAATGATTTACATAAATCTTATTTTGTTTTTAATCGTAAATTAGTTAGAATTTATAATCCAATCGATATTGAATTCATAAAAAAACAAGCTTTACAAAAAATTACCAATCAAACATTTCTTTCTATTAAAGGTAAAAAAATTATTACGGTTGCTAGGTTAGCACCTGCTAAAGATCAAAAAGTGTTATTAAGAGCTTTTCAAATGTTAAAGGAAAGCTATCCGCATAAAGTTTCTTTAATTCTAGTTGGGAAAGGAGAATTGGAGGCGGAATTGAAAGCTTTTTGTCAAGAACAACAAATAACGGATGTTTACTTTCTAGGTTTTCAAGAAAATCCTTATCCGTTTGTAAAAGCATCTGATGTATTTGTTCTATCCTCTAAATCGGAGGGATTTGGTAATGTATTAACAGAAGCGATGGCTTTGGAAACGCCAGTGGTCTCTACGGATTGTATGTCTGGTCCACGGGAAATATTAAAAAATGGTAGATGTGGTCTATTGGTAGAAGTTGGCAACAGCAAACAATTAGCAGAAGCACTAGAAAAAGTACTAACAGATGATGATGTAAGAAAAAAATTAGTCAATAATGCCAAAAAGGAAATAACGCATTATCAAATTAAAAATATAGTAAAACAATATGAAACTGTTATTGATACAGTGTATAAAAAGTAGGGGGCTTATTTATGAGCTATGATATGAAAAAAATGGATGTAGACAATTGGCAAAAAATTATGGCGTCGTCTCGTTATAATCGTCGGAAAATCATGTTTCATCCTTTTTATAATAAAAGTAAGTTTATTAAAGAATTATATGAGATGCAAATGCATCAAAAGTTAGACTTAAAACATCCCAAAACTTTTAGTGAGAAATTAAATGCTTTTAAACTCGATAAATATATGTTAAAACATTATAGTCAGTATGTTGATAAAAATGAAGTACGCAAATATGTGGCTAAGAAAATAGGATCTAAGTATTTGATTCCACAGTATTTTTACAAGAAAAAAATTACGCCAGCAGATTTGGAAAAATTGCCGAAACAGTTTGTGTTAAAAACAACAAATGGTAGTGGTACTAATTATATTGTGTTAGACAAAGATAAAGAAGATTTAGCAAAAGTTTGTTGGTATTTGAATTGGTTATCTACTATCAAATACGGCTATATATGGGGAGAGTTTCTTTACAATAAGATTAAACCGGGTATTGTTGCTGAACAGCTTTTGTTAGATGAAGATGGTAATATTCCCGATGATTTAAAGTGTTTTTGTTTTAAAGACGATCAAGGTATTAAAAGAAAAATTCTTTATATTGAACGGGTCATTGGTGATGAGCGAGCACGGATTATGTTTAATGAAAAATGGGAACCAGTAGAGTATGGCTGTAGTTTTGAAAAATTGAATATTACCATTAAAAAGCCACAAAACTATAAGAAAATTCTATCGATTATTGATGCTTTATCCGATGATTTTAATTTTGTCAGGGTTGATTTGTTTTTGGTTAAAAATAAAATTTATTTTGGTGAATTGACTTTTATTCCCACAGCAGGATATTTAAAATTTGATCGTGATGGCCTTGATTTAGAGTGGGGTAGTTATATTGCCACTAAACCATCGGAAGGAGATAGAAAATGAAATATTTAATAACGGGATCTAGTGGTTTTATTGGATATTATCTAGCAAAAAGATTATTGGCTGATAAAAATAATGTCATCATTGGTATTGATAACATGAATGATTATTATGATATTACCTTAAAGGAAAGCAGAAAAAAAGAATTAGTAGCTTTTTCCAACTATACATTTTATCAAGAAGATATTGCTAATAAAGCAGCTATTATGACGATTTTTGAACAGGAAAAGCCAGATTATGTCATTCATTTAGCAGCTCAAGCGGGTGTACGTTATAGTATTGATCATCCAGATACTTATATTTTTTCTAACATAGTGGGATTTTATAATATACTAGAAGCTTGTCGCCACTATCCCGTAAAGAAATTACTTTTTGCTTCTTCTTCATCTGTATATGGTGCTAATAAAAAAGTCCCTTTTGCGACAACGGATTTTGTTGATCATCCGGTTAGTTTATATGCAGCGACTAAAAAATCAGATGAGCTAATGGCTTACGCTTACAGCCATCTATATCAAATTCCGGTTACAGGTTTGCGCTTTTTTACTGTATATGGACCAAAAGGGCGTCCAGACATGGCTTATTATTCTTTCACTAAAAATATTATCGAAGGAAAACCAATAAAAGTATTTAATCATGGTGATATGTATCGTGATTTTACTTATATTGATGATATTATTGAAGGAATTATGAGAATTTTACCTTTAGAGGTGTTGCCGGATGAGTCTAATACACTTTATAAAATATATAATATTGGAAATAATCATCCCGTTCAAATTATGGAATTTATCAAGATTTTAGAAAAGCATATTGGTAAAGAAGCAGAAAAAATATATTTACCAATGCAAGCGGGTGATGTTTATGAAACCTATGCCGATATTACGGAGTTAACACAGGATACAGGTTTTGCTCCTAAAACCTCTTTAGAAGAAGGACTGGACAAATTTGTAGGCTGGTATTTAGATTATTATAAATAGGAGTGATGATCATGAAAGTTGCAGTAGCAGGAACTGGTTATGTTGGTTTAGTGACCGCTGTATGTTTGGCAGAGATTGGGCATGAGGTGACTTGTGTTGATGTCGATCAAAAGAAAATAGAATGTCTACAAGCTGGTAAGTGTCCTATCTATGAACCAGAATTAGAAAATTTAATGCACCAAAATAAAGAAAGACTTACCTATACCTTGGATTATCAACGAGCTTATCAAAATGCCGATGTTATTTTTGTCGGCGTTGGTACTCCGGAGCGTTATGATGGGTCAGCTAATTTAGATTATGTTTATACTGTATGCCGTCAAATTAAAGAAACAGTACAGAAAGATACAGTCGTGGTTATCAAATCAACAGTTCCCATTGGTACAAATGATGAATTAGAAAAATGGTTTAATGACAATAGTACTGTTCATTTTTATATCGTTTCTAATCCGGAATTTTTAGCGCAAGGAACTGCTGTTCATGATACGCTTTATCCTGCTCGTATTGTAGTAGGTGTTCAGGAAGATTACAGTAAGGAAATAATGGCCAAATTGTATTATCCTTTAACAGTTGCTCCTTATTTGGCTCCATATCTAGAAATGGATCGTAAAAGTGCAGAAATGGTTAAATATGCTTCTAATGATTTCTTAGCTTTAAAAATTTCTTATATCAATGAAATTGCTAATTTTTGCGAGAAAATAGGAGCCGATATTGAAAGAGTGACTCAAGGAATGTCTTATGATAAACGAATAGGAGATAAATTTCTAAATGCAGGTATTGGTTATGGTGGCAGCTGCTTTCCAAAAGATACGAAGGCTTTGCATTGGCTTAGTCAATCTCTAGATTGTGAATTGAAGACAATTAAAGCTTGTATCGAGGTCAATAAAAATCAACGTATTAAATTATTTGAAAAAGCAAGATCGGATTTTGATAACCAACTAAACGGAAAGAAAGTAGCTATCCTTGGTCTTTCTTTTAAACCAAATACGGATGATCTAAGAGAAGCACCATCGATTGATAATGTTCGGTTGTTATTAGACTATGGAGCTATTGTACATGTGTATGATCCTATTGCTATGGATAATTTTAGGCGTTTATTTCAAGATGAAGTTTTCTATTTTGATTCCATAGATCAAGCAATCAAAGACACAGATATGGTATTTATTATGACGGAAGCAGAAGAATTTCGGAAATACGACTTAAATAAATATCGTACTTTGATGAAAACGCCTCGTATCTATGATGGACGTAATTGTTATGATTTAATAGCGGCAGAAAAAGCGCATCTGTATTATTATTCTATAGGTAGGAGAACGGTTGATAATGGATAAAATTTGTGTATATACTTGTGTTACAGGTAATTATGATGCCTTACACGAGGTGGAAGTAAAAGAAAAAGGGGTTGATTATTTATTATTTACGAATGATAAAACACTTACTTCTAAAACTTGGCAAGTGATTTATATAGAAAACGAAGGTTTAGATAATCAACGTTTATCTCGTAAAATAAAAATGCTAGGGCATCCTATTATTGATGAAAATTATGATGTTAGCGTGTGGATGGATGCTTCTGTTATTTTCCAAAAAAGTGTTAAAGATTTTGTTAATACCTTCTTAAAACACAATTCTTTCGCGGCTTTTTTACATCATGCTCGTGATTGTATTTATGATGAGGCTATGATTTGTATTAAGAAAAAGAAAGATAAGAAAGAAAATATTTTAAAGCAGATTGCCTTTTTAAAAGAGGAAAACTATCCCGCTCATTATGGATTATGTGAAATGACTGTCTTTATTAAACGTCATCATGATCCTATTGTTCGCCAAACGATGCAGATGTGGTTTGATATGCTATGCCGCTTTAGTAAACGGGATCAACTTAGCTTTATGTATTGTGTTTATAAGACAGGCTTAAAAATTGATTATATTCCTCTAAATGTTTGGGATAATGACTGGTTTAAATGTGTTCCTCATCGTCCAAAGCAAACGTTAGATACGTGTCGGATTTATTTTGGTGAAGATATTAACTTTGATCCAATGCTTGATTTACAACCGTTATATCAAAAAACCGATGAAGATACTTATGCCATTGAAGCCACTATTGCCGCTGATACGAATTGTATTGAAATAGAAGTAACCGATGTGCCGTGTATGGCTTATCGTGATTTAAAAATTAAGGGCATCAAGCCTACAACTACTTATTATTTTAATACAATTACATTTCAAGACAAGACAATCTTTTATAATGCTTCAGGATTAATTAAGTTAGTAGGAGAATTTAAAAAAGGACAAAGATTTTC
>CALVUW010000063.1 GCA_944363695.1 uncultured Bacilli bacterium
TCTATTTGGCGAATTTTTTGTATAATAAAAGAAAGGAGAGTTTTATGAAAAAGAAAACAAAGCTATTTCATCAAAAAGTAGCTAGCTATTATCAGGATCCATCAAAAAAGAAAGTAGCCATCGTCTATGTTGTGGTGCGGTTATTGGTCATCTTATGTTTAATTCGAGAGATTCTCTTAGGTAATTATCATAATGTTTTCTTATGTACTGTTACCCTGGCGTTATTATTTATTCCTTATTTTGTTGATGATAAGCTGAATATTTCTTTACCGAGTACATTAGAAGTTATTATCTTGCTATTTATTTTCTCAGCAGAAATTTTAGGAGAAATTCAAAATTTCTATGGTATATTTCCTAAATGGGATACACTTTTACATACGATTAATGGTTTTTTGGCAGCGGCGATCGGTTTTTCTTTAATTGATATTTTGAATCGAACAGAACGTTTTCATATTAAAATGACACCTATTTTTGTGGCTTTAGTATCATTTTGTTTTTCGATGACAGTAGGAGTAGTATGGGAGTTTTTTGAATATGCCTCTGATCGGTTGACTGATGCTGATATGCAAAAAGATACCTTGGTAACGACCATATCTTCAGTTGATTTTGAGGGAACGAAACCTAATGTTCCGAAAGTAATTAAAGGAGTAGAAGAAACCATTATTCGTTATGATAATGGTCAGGAAGAAATTATTCATAATGGCTATTTAGATTTAGGAAATATTGATACGATGGAAGATCTACTCGTTAATTTTATAGGAGCGGTAACTTTTTCCGTACTTGGATTCTTCTATATTAAGGATCGGGATGACTATCGGATTGTTGAAAGATTTTTATTACGAAAAAAAGTTAAGAAGAAATCGGATTAGCCGAAAAATTCTTAACTTTCTTTTTGATATTCAATAATGTCATTTGGTTGACAAGATAAATATTCACATAAACGATCTAAGACGTAAATATCAATACGGATTAAATTACCATTGGCAATGCGTTTGATAACCTTAAAATCAGTATTAGTATCTTTTACTAGCTGATTGTTGGTAATACCTCTTTGCTTTAATAAAGCCTTTAGTTTAAAAAGATAGCGCCCATGTTCTACTTTAACTACTATATAATCTTGTTCCATTTTATCGCCCACTTCTTTAGTTAACTACATTTTAACAATCCTTATGGCTACTTGACTAGTGGTTATACAACCACTAGCTTTGTTATTAATTTGTCTAATTTTTTTCGTTTTATGCATTTAATTTTTACATTTTATGGAATTTATGCTATACTAAGACGAAAGTTTGTAAGGAAGTGATATCGTTGAAATTAAAAGCAAAACAACAGCAATTGTTGGAACAATTATTCCAAATAGAAACCTCTATTCAAGCCAGTTATCAGCAATTTGCCGATGCCTATGTAAGAAACGATTTGACTGACCTAGAGGAAAGAATTGTAAATTTTCAAACACATGGAAAAGTTATAGAACAATATATTATTCAAAATATCATACAACCTTCAGATGCTTTATTGTTGTATGAATATGTGGATAATACAATTAAGGAAAGTAGTGAATTAACAGATTTAGAAGCTATTTGTAAACAAGAGAAAGAAACTTTTTTATTACGTCGTATGCGAAGACAATTAGTTTCTAGATTACAAAATACTACGCTTGGTTTAGCTAGTTTATATTATTTTATGCGCCCTCGGGTTGCAACTAGTGACACCATGCGTCTGTTAAAACAAGAACAAGAGCAAGCTTTTGCTACTTCTTTAGAAGAGATGCTTATAACACATAATTTTTCTAAAAATATATATCAGCAATTAGTACAAGCAAAGTTTTCTTTAATGTTCTTAACCGATCAAACCACTAGCTCTTATTCGAAAGGGGAAGATCTATCCATTTTGGATCGAGATAGAACAGTTAGTGGTATGAGTTTAGTAAACCAACAAGTTGAGGATTTATTAGGATATAAAGATAAAGATATTCAAGAAAATCGTATGGCTAAAATGTTGTTACATCAAAATTTATTGTATGTTGGTTTGACTTTTTTGGATAGAGATCAAGCGCAGGAATTAAAAGAAGATTTTCTGTCATTGACAGCAAGAGCTGAAGAGTATGATGATCATGTAGTGGCTTTTCAACTAATATCTAATACTTTTCAACAGGTAGAGCAAGAACAAAAAAGTTATAATGATTCTAATCCACGTTTAGTACGATAATTGTTTGTTAGTTCTTTAAAATATGATACAGTAGAATAAGAAAGAGGATGGTAGTATGATGAAAGTTACAATTTTAGGAAGTGGTGCATTCGGTTTAGCTTTAGCACAACTTTGGCAGCAGGATAAAGTGCAGGAAGTTTGGGTGTGGACGCCTTTTACGGAAGAGTATTCTCAGATTACAACGCATCATTGTGTGCCTGCCTTATTACCAGACATTATGTTATCACATGATTTACATATCACAATGGATTTGGTAGAAGCTTTAGCTTCTTGTGATCTGTTAGTAGTAGCGGTTCCCTCGCAAGTGGTTCGTTCTACTTTGAAACAAGTACAGACTATTTATCCTAAATTACCTACTATCATTGTTTCGAAAGGAATTGAGATTCATACGGGCTACTGTTTACATCAAGTATATCAAGATGTGGGAATGCAAGGGGCAGTAGGTTATTTAGCTGGACCAACTTTTGCAATTGATGTAGTGCAAAATGTGCCACTTGGTTTTACATTGGCAACAACGGATGAATTTTTAGTAGAACAGGTGCAAACCCTATTTGCTAAGACGAATAGTAGTATAGAAGTAACATCAGATCTAATGGGAGTAGCATACTGTAGCACCATTAAAAATATGTTAGCTATCTTAACGGGAGCTATCCATACGAGATTTGTTAATAATTCAACAGATATGTATTACTTTACGAAACTATATCAAGAAGCATGCTGTTTGTTATTATCTTTAGGAGCAGAAGCTGCTACGATGACATCTTTTGCTGGATTAGGAGATATGTTATTAACTTGTCATAGTGCTACTAGTCGTAATTATCATTATGGCAGCTTATTAGTAACCGATAGAAATAAGGCTAGAGAATTTGCTAAAGAGATGACGGTGGAGGGATTAGAAGCATTTACTGCTTTGCAAGCATTATTAATTAAACAAAAGTTGACGAGTCCTGTTATATCCTTTTTAAAGGGATTATTAGATAATAGCATTTCAATAGATGAAATTGATCATTATATAGGAGTTACTGATGGAAGCTTATTTAGAACCGATTAAGATTGCTTTACTAGTTTTTCCGTTTATAGCTTTTTTAATTACGTTACCGTATTTAATGTTTCAGTATCATAAATTTGGGGCTGTTCCTTTACTTAGAAGTGTTATTGTTTATACGTTTATTCTTTATTTAATTAGTTCTTACTTTTTAGTAATTTTGCCATTACCTTCTAAAGCTGCCGTTGCGGCGATGCCTACAAAGGTTCCTCAATTAATTCCTTTTCAATTTATTGGTGATATCATTAGTAAAGTAGATATTGTGTGGAATGATTGGCATAGTTATCTTTCAGTTTTTCAACAGCCGACTGTTTATACGATCTTATTTAATTTATTATTAACGTTTCCTTTTGGTGTTTATTTACGCTATTACTTTCAAAAAAAGTGGTATCAAGTACTACTATATACATTTGGTTTGAGTTTGTTTTTTGAAATTACGCAATTAACGGGATTATATGGTATTTATCCTAAAGCATATCGGTTGTTTGATGTAGATGATTTGTTGATGAATACAGCTGGAGGAATGTTGGGATTTTTATCTACGCCTCTATTAACTAAATTATTACCTAGTCGGCAAGCTTTAGATGAGACTTCTTATCGAAAGGGACAACAGGTATCTATTTATCGTCGTGGAGTAGCATTTTTGATTGATGTTTTCTGCTTTTCAGTTATGACGACGTTACTAACAATTTTATTTTTGCATGTTGATTTTACGATCGTTGTAGCGATTACGGGAGCGATTTATTATATCTTATTACCGATGCTATCTAAAGGTAGAACAATTGGTAAAATGATCGTTAAATTGCAGGTGACAACTGAGAAAAAACCTCACTGGTTATACATTGCTATGAGACAGGTCTTATTATATGGCATTATTTTGCCAGCACCTTATTGGTTAGCAAGACTTACTAATATTCATGGTAATAGCATTTTTTCCTTTTTAGGTTTATTCCTATTTTTCTTGCTACTTTGTTATTATCTATTGTTTTGGATTCAATTAATCAAACGGTTATTAGGCGGCAAGAAAAACTTTTCTTATGAAAAGCTTACTAAAACAGCTGTTACTAGTACCATTATTGTTGAAAATAATAGTAGGCAAGAAAATTAAAGTATGTTAAAATGTAAGAGAATGGAGGACATTATGAAAATAGAGATAAAGAAAGTATTATTACCTTCACTAATTAGTTCTATTATTTTATTTGTGTTGGGTTTATTATTGTTTTTTAAGTCAGAGGTAACTTTAATGAGTATATCTTATATTATTGGCGGTGTTTTGTTTGCTCTTGGTGTGATGGCAATTGTCCGTTTTATGACTAGAGAAAATAATGATGTATTTACACAGCTAAATATTGTATATGGTGTTATTTGCATTTTAGGTGGTGTATTCTTTATTAAAGAGCCAGAATTAATTGGTAGTCTAATGCCTATTTTTCTAGGAATTGCGATTATTATTAATAGTTCTTTAAAAATTCAGCAAGCATTAATGTTGCGCAATATGAAAAGCCAGTATTGGATTGGTTCATTTGTAACAGCTCTTTTGTGCTTATTATGTGGTGTTGTCTTATTATTTAATCCGTTTAAAGGTGCGGTTATTATCACCAAAATTATTGGTTTATTCTTAATAATTTATGCGATCTTAGACGTTGTTAATAGTTTTATTTTAAAGAAGAGCAGTGCTGTTAGTATTGAAATAGGTCCAGTAAGTGAGACGAAAAGACATAAGAGATCTAAAGTAAAAGATGCTACTATCGTTAAAGAAGTGGATAAAGAACAAGAGGAATAGCCTATGGTTTTGTTTGATTTTTTTGAAAGTTTAGATACACTTAATAATAAAATCACAGCATTTTTAGAAAAGAATGGTAATAACCCTTTATTCTGGAGCATTCTCGTTGTTATTTTATTCTTGATTGCTTATTGGGGAATTCAGTATTTTAATAAAAAGTAGAGCAAAATTGCTCTTTTTTTCTTTTTGCGATATACTGGTAAAGAAGGGATTAGACTATGGAGAATTTAAAAGTAGGAAGAAAGTATAATATTCATAGCTATAAACATAATGGTAAAATCTATAAGGCTTGGAATGAGGCAGTCTTATTAGAGTATGATAAAAATGTTGGCATATATATTTTTGGTAATGATCATACGGAAGTTACAGAGGCCGATGGAAGAGTATGGCATACAAAAGAACCGGCAGTTCTCTTCTTTTTTACCAACCATTGGTATAATATTATTGGTCAATATAAGAAAAAGGGTATCTATTATTATTGTAATTTAGCAAGTCCTATTATCATTGAAGAAAATACAATTAAATATATTGATTATGATTTAGATGTAAAAGTATTTCCCGGTGGCAGTTTTAAGATTGTCGATCGGGGAGAATATAAGTATCATAAAAAGAAAATGAACTACCCACCGGAGGTGGATCAAATTATTAAGGAAGAATTGAGTGATCTGATTGCTAAAATACGAGCGAAGAGCCTTTATTTTAATCATGAAACTATTCCAAAATATGTAGAAAAGTATGAATATTATAAAAAAGAAATTAGTGCTTGCTAAAGGCGGTACTTTTTCTTTTTTTTAGCATATACTATAGCGGAGTAAAAAAGTTAAAAAAATGTAAAAAAATGATTGACTTTTAAAAGCTCAGCTGCTATAGTAGAAAACGTCGTCGAAAAAAGATGATTTACTTTCTAACTTAAATATAGAAAGTAAGTAAAAAAACTATAACAATTTGTAAAAAAAGTGTTGACAGCTTTTTAAATAATTGTTATAGTGAAAGCACACCGACAGAGAGAAATGAAGGTGTTAATTTATGCCAATATTTATGTCAACAAAAAAGTAAAAAAAGTTGTAAAAAAGTGTTGACTTAAAAAAAAATATTTGGTATATTAATAACGCAGCTTGAGAAAAGCAGTGAATGTTCTTTGAAAACTAAGCAAAACGTCAATTTTGAGTAGTCAGGAATTTGAATTTGATTTAAGAATTTTTTATTTTTATTGAGAGTTTGATCCTGGCTCAGGATGAACGCTGGCGGCATGCCTAAGACATGCAAGTCGAACGAAGTGGCCCAATGAAGTTTGCGTGCTTGCACAAGAACGGATTTGGATTCCCACTTAGTGGCGCAAGGGTGAGTAACACGTGGGTTATCTACCCTCGAGACTGGAATAACAGTTAGAAATGATTGCTAATGCCGGATGATATATAAGAAGATACGTCTTCTTATATTAAAAGGAGCCTTTAAAGCTTCACTTGAGGATGAGCCTGCGCCGTATTAGCTTGTTGGTGGGGTAATGGCCTACCAAGGCAACGATGCGTAGCCGACCTGAGAGGGTGATCGGCCACACTGGGACTGAGACACGGCCCAGACTCCTACGGGAGACAGCAGTTAGGAATATTCGTCAATGGGGGAAACCCTGAACGAGCAATGCCGCGTGAAGGATGACGGTCCTTTGGATTGTAAACTTCTGTTGTTAGGAACGAACAACCTAAG
>CALVUW010000064.1 GCA_944363695.1 uncultured Bacilli bacterium
AACAAAAAGTTCGTTTTATGTATGGACTTAACGAAAAACAATTCCGTAAGGCCTTTAATGAAGCAGCTAAAATGGCCGGTGTTCATGGTACTAATTTCTTAATTTTACTAGAATCTCGTCTTGATAATCTAGTATATCGTTTAGGATTTGCTAGTACTCGTCGTGGAGCTAGACAATTAGTAAACCATGGTCATATTACGGTTAATGGTAAAAAAGTAGATATCCCATCTTATCGTGTTAAACCAGGTAGTACCATCGCTTTAAAAGAAACATCAAAAGATCATAAAGCTGTAAAAGAAGCACTAGAAAAAGTAACAAAACGCGTTGAATATGTTACCTTTGATGATAACAAGTTAGAAGGTACTTATGTTAGATATCCAGAAAGAAATGAGCTTAATATGGATATTAACGAATCACTAATTGTTGAATTCTATAATAAATAGTCTTAACCAAGACTATTTTTTTGACTTTCTTAATAATATATGATAAGATAGCTTTACTTTTAGGGGGTAATTGTATGAAAGTTAAAAATCTCTATGTAGGAAATATAGATTTCATGTTTCACCAAAGTAGAATTCAAAAAATTATTTTTGTCAAGCAAGTACCAAAGTTCACACAAGCAGTAAGAAGTTTATTAGGTGCCCCCAATCCACTATTTACCGATGCGTTTACAAAATTAGATTATGAATTAAAATTCAATCAAGTTATCCCGCTTTCTTTTTTCTTAGATGAAAAAAATGCTAAAACTGATATTTCAAAAAATGAATTAAAAGTCGTTTACAAGAAAAAGAAAAAAGAAATGGAAAACATTTTTAATGCTGAAAACAGAAAAATAGGCTTTTAAAAACTGGTATAGAATTAATACCAGTTTTTATATGATTTCTAAATTTTTTGTTTTATAGTTTTGTAATATAGAATTCATAGCTGAATTAACAACTAATAAAATTGTTTTTTCCGGATAAGTTTGCTCTAAAAAATCTATAAATTCTATAATACGAGTATTATTATCAGCTAGTGACGCTTCATATTGTAACCTTTTATCACGATCTATTAATACTTTATCACCAACTAATAACATAGCACTACCATAGTCTTGAATAAGAGGTGAGGTAAAGCAATAATCGAATTTAATATCTGGAAAAGTTATCCTTTTAGACTTCGCTTGTTGAATACCTATTTCACTTAAAGGTGGATTATCATTATTGACACTTGTATCCACTTCAAAACTATTAGATATGTATAATTTCATGAGAAATAACGAAGCTTCTTTCCATCTTTATCATAATATAAGAAATAACTTTTCAAATCTTTATTATTACCACCCAACTCTTTGGCGGATGTTTGTCCTACAATTTGATATTCATCTCCTACGACTGCAATATCACTAAAGTAGATGTCACGACTACCAGTTTCCTCTTGTTCAACAATTACATCACCATCTGCACTATATTTAGCAAAAAGGCCACTATAACGCAACACATTATAACTATCGGTTGATTCTTCTTCTATTTTCTCATAAGTATGACCCACTACTACAATTTCATTATTATCAACTAAAACACTATTAAATCTAGCATTTTGATTAACTTTATAAGTTTGTTCAAATATTATATTACCATCAGCATCATACTTGACAACTAATGCAACTGTCTCCTTATCCTCATCTTCAGCATCAATGTTCATAGTTTTACTACCAACAACTACGTAATCATCACCAATTTTATCGATGGCACTAAAACCAATTGTATCTGTATATTCATAGTTTTTTACAAATTGACGATTTCCATCTCTATCATATTTAACAAAAATACCATACCGAGTTGCATCTTTTCCTACTACATAAATGGCATCATCTTCTACATATAAGTCATTAAAGATACCAGATTTACTACCGCCATAATTGGTACGCCACACTTCATTTAAATCCTTATCGTATTTTACCATAATCGCTCCACCATTTGGATCGGTACCGAGTACCATATTTTGCAAAATACTTTGACCAATCACCAAATAACCATCATCTAGTACAGCTACTTTGGTGAAAGTGGTATCACCTACAATTTGTAATGTTTTCGAATTGAGTTGATTTCCTTCTTTATCATATAAAACGATTAACCCATCCGTGGCATTATCTGTCACTTGTTGTTCTGAATATTGACCTGCTCCTACCGCAATGAAACCATCATCAGTTTCCGCTACATCATTGAAGTAAGAAGCAAAACCCTTTGTATAGGCTGTCTCAAATACTATATTATGATCCTTATCATATTTGACTAGCTTAGCCTTTTCATATTCTTCACTATAATCGTTAAACTTACTATTTTTAAAATCACTGCTACCTACACCAATGTAGCCATCTTCTACTTCTTTCGTAGTCGCTAACGTATCAACATAAGCAATAGCTTGTCCTCGATTATACATTTTTAATCCAATAAAGATCAATTCACAAATAATAATGGCAACGCATAATATCACAATGACTTTTAACCATTTTACGATTTTAGCTTGATCCGTTGTTACTTTTTTGATTGTTTCTTTTTCCTTTTTCTTCATCTTTTCTACCTCACTACTATTGTAACATAGTTACGCAAAAACAATGATAAAATATTTTTTCTTTCCTTTTCGAATCACAATATACTTTTGTTCAATAGCAAATTCCTTAGTCAACATAAAGTCAAGATCAGTTATTTTTTTACCATTTATGGTAATACTACCGTTGCTAATAAATTCTCTTGCTTCCCGCTTACTACTACATACTTGCATTTGTACTAAACAATCTACTACATTCATTTCAGCTGTTATAGTTTTCTTTTCGATTCCTTTAAAAGCATCCTCTATCTCAGCTGCAGTTAGATTGGCAATATCTCCTCTAAATAGAGTATCACTAATACGTACTGCTTCTTCATAAGCTTCTTTACCATGTAAATCTGTAATAATACATTGAGCTAGCATTTTATGAGCTTCCCGTAACTCTGGATGCTCTTTATTTTTTTGATCTAAAGCTTCAATTTCTTCTTTTGTTAGAAAAGTAAAGATTTTTAGATAATCAATCACCATTTCATCATCAACATTAATCAAATATTGGTACAATTCATAACTAGACGTTTTAGAACGATCTAACCATAGGGCATTACCTTCACTTTTACCAAATTTATTACCATATTTATCTAATACTAGTGGCATAGTAAACGCATAAGCTTGTTTTCCTAATTTCTTGCGGATCAAATCAATGCCGGTTGTAATATTCCCCCATTGATCACTGCCTTCCACTTGCATAATACAATTTTTATTTTCAAAAAGATATAAAAAGTCATAACCTTGAATTAAAGTATAGGCAAATTCTGCAAAGGTAATACCTGAATCTAATCTTCTTCTGATAATATCTTTATCTAACATATAATTAATATTAACATATTTTCCTACATCACGTAAAAAATCTGTTACTTCATAGCCTTTAAACCAATCATAGTTATTAACAACCTCTGCTTTTCCTTCAAAAATTCTTTCTACTTGTTTTTTTATTCCTTCCAAGTTTTTTTGTAATGTTTCTTTGGAAATAATCTCTCTTTCAGCGGTTGGTCGTGGATCACCAATTAAACCAGTCGCTCCCCCACATAAAAGAATAGGATGATGGCCTGCTTTAGCCAGTCTCTTAGCGGTTACTAATGAAGAATAATGACCCAAATGTAGGCTATCTGCAGTGGGATCTGTTCCCCAGTAAAATGTGATATTTTTGCTATTAATTTTATCTGCCAAATCATCACCAGCTGTATCTTTTACTAGTCCTCTCCATTCTAACTCTTCAAATAATGTCATGTTTATCTCCTCCTATAAATATCTTGTTAATTCACTTATTTTTTTTATTTTTGGTCCCTTATAATCATGTTGATCGGTAGGATCTAAATATATTCCTTCTAGTCCTACATAAGCAGCACCTTTAATATCTAGTTCATAATTGTTACCTACTATATAACATTCTTTAGCAGAATGTTTACCCATTGCTAAGTGATAACTTTCTGGGTTCGGTTTTAAGAAATCTTCACCACTATATACTTCCGGAAAATATTGGCGAATTCCTAGTGCTCTTAATTTTTCCTCTTGTGGCGTTTTAAACCAATTTGTTAAAATAACTAACTCATATTTTTTCTTTTTTAAATATTCTAGTGTTGCTTTAATCTCTTCGGTAGGTTGCGGTTCTACTTTAGCATTAAATAAAAACAAATCCTCTAAAAAACGTGGTGTTAATTTCTGCTTACTATAGCGATTTAAATGCCATAATAATTGATCTTTGTTATACATCAAAAATCGTGTTTCATAATCTGCTAATATATCAGGAAAGTGATTTTTAAAGTATTTACCACTTCCTTGTGCTTCTTGTTCTAAGAATTCCTGTAAAGGTTCCCTATGTGTTTGTACCAATGTACCATCGACACTAAAAATAATTCGTTTTTTGTCCATCATTATCTCCCCCAAATAAAAAGTCTCTACAATCTAAGGACGAACAATAATCCGTGGTACCACCTTAGTTCATAGAAACTATGCACTCTTATCAAATTAACGCTTTGATCACGCTTTTCTCCATCTAGTGTATCTTCAAAATTAATTTCTATTAGTTTGCACCACCCACTAATTCTCTAACTTACCATTAATTTCTACTAATTAGATATCATCGAAAATACAATTTAACTATATCATCTTCCTATTTTAAAGTCAAACAAAAAGAGGTTACCCTCTTATTTTTTCTTATCAGGTGCAGCATTTTCTAATCGTACTAGCACTTCATTTACAAAATCAATAGCCTTTAATCTAACATCCTCAGCTGCACTTTCTAATACAGGTGTTCCTTTCGCAATTGCTAGATTTACTAATTCTTGACATTTCTTTTTAATATCATTACCTTTTTGTTTAGCTATTTTTAATACTTTCTCTTTATCTAAATCATCAAGTTCTGCCTTAATTTCTTCTACTTTATCTTCAAAAGCTTTTTTTACATCAGCAGCATCAACATTTTTGATTTTAGTTACTAATTCATCTAGTTTTTTCTTTAGATCCTTTCTTGTTTCACTACCAGCTTTCGGAGCAAATAAAATTCCTAAACCAGCTCCAATTGCAGCACCTGCTATAAATTTTCCCATACCACTTTTTTTCTTATCTTTACTCATAATCTACAAATTCCTCCTTTTTCTTTTTTCTTTTTTTAAATATTCTAGTAATCACACTGGTAATACTAGAGACAACCGTATCAGTAATAATGGCAGCTTTATCACTAATTGCATCCATCATTTGAAAAAAGCCATTTAAACGATTCATCTTATCTTGTGCATCATCTAATAAAGTATTTACTTTTGTTAATGTTTCAATCGCTTTTATAGCTAATACGATTAATACAATTACTAAGATAATTCCCAAGCAATACAATACAGTTGGCAAGAACACTTGCAAAAATTCCACCTTTTATTCTCCTTTCTTTTCTTCGTACATTGAATCAATTAAATCAAATAAGTTATCTTCTAAATCTGCATTATTTTCTTCTTTAACTGAATTATCTTGACTTAGGTTTGTTCTACGCCCTGTTGCTCTTTCATGAGAAGCATCTTTGTAATCTATATTATATTCTAAACCTAAATCTCTAAAATATTCCTCTGCATCTCCCATTGTTACTTTTGGTACTGTAGGAGCATTATCGCTGATGTCTAACATCACTTCATCAGTTTCTTCTGGCACTGGTGCTTGTTTTTGACTAGAGGTTAATTCTTCTTCGAAAATAGAATCGTTATCGATACCATAAGCTTTCGCCCGAACTGTATCCACATCAATATTCTTAGAAGCATAACTACTAGTAATTCTAACCTCTTTCTTTGTCACAATATCTTCTTTCTTGTAGTTTTGATCTAAAATTCCGTAAATAGGAGAAATAATAGGCGAAGGTTTGAACTCTTTCTTTTCTGTTCGTTTTTCATAAGTGCCATATTCTCTAATTTTTATATCGGAATCTTTTTTTCCATAAGGTTTATTCTCAAGCGACTTGGATTCTTTTTTACCAGCATATAACGGTCTTTCTTCTTTTGGGGGTTCTACTTTCGGTGGTGCTGGTGGAACGACAGGCTCTGGTTTTTTTTCAGTCAAGTCAATGAAGTCATCTTCCAAAATTGCCGGAAATTTAAAATCTTTCTTAGGAGGTTCAACGACTTCTTCGATTTCTTTTTCAGGCATTTCCTTCTTTACTTCACGTTTTTGTTCTGGTAACACTATTTTTTTAGCAATTGGCTTTTCTTTTTTGACAGGTTTCGGTTTTTCCTCTACCTCTACATATTCTTCTTCAAAAAGCGCATTTTTTAATTTATCAAATAGCTTCATATACTCACCTCATTAATCCTCTAATATTTCTATTTGATCCTCATCTGTTTCACGTCTCGTATATCCTTCATAGGTACCATATTTTTCCTCGTAGTCCAAATAACTCTCGGTAACGACCTCTCCTTTTGGTTTCATAACATCATAAGTTTCTTCTTCATAATCCAATACACGATTACCGATAATTGTTTCTAAGACGGTTCTATTAAATT
>CALVUW010000065.1 GCA_944363695.1 uncultured Bacilli bacterium
GACTTAGTAGTACTATCTTTTAAATATTCTTCGTAAATATCAGGTAATTCTTTTTTTAATTTAGTACTATCTAATCTTTTAGAAGTTCTTTCAGGGAAATAGTTAATAGTCAAACTGCCATCAGGACTAACATACTTATCTATTCCAAGTTCTTCCATTTTGGCTAATGCCTGTTCCCTAATGTTTTCCTTTAACATATTAATTTTTAAAGCTCCTCTTTCAAACTTTACAATTTGTTTAACTGCTTCATCTGCAATTATCATTTGTCCATCTTCTAATCTTACTAAATCATTCATATTATTTTTTCTCCTTTAACTCATTTATTTTTTGAATCAAATCACTGGCTTTTTTTAAACTAATATCCTCTATTTTTGTTATCTTGTTCTCTTCTAACAATTTGTTCAAAGCATTACCTTTGTAATACATTTTTAGGCTTTCTATTTGTCTAGGTGTTGCTTTTCTTTCTTCTTTTTGTGTTGCTTCTGGATCGTTACCATCCGTATCCTCCTCTGTTGCAATTCCAAAGAAAGCACCTGCAGCATATCTTTTTCGATAAGTAATCTCTGCTCCCTCATCCTGAATTTTCATATCTTCTTTTGTTTTAATTGGAAAAACATCACTTTCTAAATACTTACCACTCTTATGAATTAATACGCATTTAATTCCCACCACCTGGCTTTCTTTGTCAAAACCAATTGGCTGCATAAATGCAAAGTTTCCATTTTCTTTTATTTTTTCTAAAATATCATCCAAAGGTACATAGTTAAATTCTTTGGTTGACCATTGATTAGTCTTTTTGTTTAATACATTGTATTTAACATTGCAAGATTTTTGTAACTTTTGCAGACTATTAACTAGTCCAATTAAATCTGTAGCAATTTCAGGGCTTAAATTTTCTAATCCTATCATCTTTCTAACCTCCTAAACAAAATCTATTTCATTCAATCCATAAACTTCATATGGACTTTTAGGCTTGTAAAAGTCTTCTCTAATTTGTTCTTCATCTTCTAATTTTTCTTTCAAACTATCAATTTCAGACTGTTGCTCTTCAACAAGTGCTACCAATTCATCAATTGATACCAAATCTGTGTCAAAAAGTTCTTCTAAATCTGTATTTTTAACGTTGATAAATACTTCACTCATGTTTAGCCTCCTTCAACTTTTCGATCTTTTTTCTTCTATACTCAAGTAATTCATCTTGCTGCTTAATGTTTTTTTCTTGTAGTGCAATTTTGTCATTTTGTAGTTTTATGACTTTGTCTTTTAATTTGATATTTTCTTCTTTCAAAGCTTCATATTTAAGCTTCTCTGTATTTCTTTTCTTGATCTTTTCTAGCATTTACTTTTACCCCTTTACTTTTTAGTTTTTCTTTAAATTCTAAATATTTATTTCGATAAACATAATATCCGCATACTGTACAATTTTTTTTTTTTTTTGAATGGAACAACGGTTTTAGTTCCACAATGCGGACATCTTATCTTTTTCTTTTGTGCAGCTTCTGTAAGTTTATTAAATCTACGATCATCTTCACTTTTAATCTTCATTTATTTCCCTTTCTAAACTTTTAAAAACTTCTTCTATTTCTTTTTGTTCGCTTTCACCAATTGGTTCAGTTGTTTGTTCTTCGTTTAACCATTCAGGAACAACTTCCTCACGTTTATAAACATTTTTCTGCTTTCCTTTACTTCTTCGAAAGATCTCATCTTGTGCTTGTGCTTCTTGGACCGTTCTGACATTTTGCATTTTCCATTGGTATAAAATTCTTGAGATGTATTGAATTGAAAACTTACTATTCAGAACCGCTTTTTTAATAGCATACCTAGTCAGCTCTCCATCTTCCCATTTTCCAATTTCTTCAACTTCATAAGGGCTCAATGTTCTCCCAAAATTACTCTCTATTTCTTCAAAAAGCGATTTTTCTTTATGAGAATAATAATTATATTTATTATTTAGTACTTTATTATTCAGTATTTTATTATTAGTATTTAATTGTCCTTGATTTTCCACATTTGGATGATCCACATCTGGATGATCCATAGCTGGATAATCTACATCTGGATCTATTGGGTTTTCATAGATGTAGTATTCATACTCAAAAATGCCTTTTTCATTTTGAAACTTTTTTATGGAAAGATATTTATTAGTTTTTAGTTCTTTTAACGCATTGCGGATAGAAGTTTCTTTCTCTCGGCAAATTGATACAAGTCCTTCAAGAGAGTAATCCCAATTTTCAGGAAGACTTAACATCAAACTCAGTAGTCCTTTGGCTTTTAAACTTAAGTTTTTATCTCTCAAATGATAATTGCTAATAGTTGTGTAGTCTTTATTTTTTTCTACTCTAAAAACTGGCATAATTACTCCTACAAAGGCATATTTTCAATAACTGCAATCAAAGCCATGATTCCGAATGCGAAGATAGTAGTAGCTATGCCTAAAACCACATAAGATAGAATTGTATCTAATTTACTTTCTTTTTTCTTATTTAACTTTTCTTCTCTAATTTTTTTCTTATTTTCATGTAAGATTTCTAACATTCTTTGACTTTCTGTCATTTTCTATTCCTCCCCTTTTTTTCTTGCATTCGTTAGATTTTTGCGGTATAATATAATCGAAAAATTCAAATACAAGATTTTTTCATTTAAAGAGAATTTTCAGAGTTGGTAGCTTGAGTATTCTCTTTTTTTTCGTCAAATTTTATTCCTGTGTATTCTTCAAATAGTTTAGGACTAATGTAATATCTGCATTTTCCTTGCGGATTTTTCTTAACACACCCTATCGGTAACAGGTTTCTCTGCATTTGGATTCTTACAAACTGTGGAGATACTCCCATAAGTTTAGCTGCTTCCTTTACTGTAATATTCACATCCTCACCTCCTTTCTTCACGTTACGTGATTAATTCTTCCAAAAAAATTTTGTAAGTGAAATAAGGTATCTTTTTTTGGATCTCATTTTCTCTATCTTTAATTAATTTTACAAATTCTGAAGTAATTTTCTTATTTCCTATTTCGATTTTCTGAATTAAAGATATTGATACCCCTAAGAACTCAGCCATTTCTTTTTGCGTCAATCCTAGTGTTAATCTAAGTTCTTTTTCTTTTTCCACTCTATTTCCTCCTTTCACAATACCATTATATCACATTATGTGAAGATGTCAATACTTTTTTCGCTTTTTGTGTAGGTATCTTTTTTTTACTCACATTAAGTGATAATATAAATACAAGAAAGAGTGATTAATATGTTTAATGCAAATAAACTTTCTTATTTGAGAAAAAAAGAAAAAATGAGTCAAGAACAACTAGCTAACAAGTTAAATATTTCACCTAGCACAGTTGGAATGTATGAGACTGCCAAAAGACAGCCTGATAATGAAATGGTTACTAAAATAGCTAATTTATTTAATGTTTCTACTGATTATCTTTTAGATAATGATTTAAAAGACGTTAATGTTAGTGAAGATAACAAGAAGTTAGTACAGTCTTTAGCTGAGGGTCTTACTAATCCATTAAATAAGGCTCTCTATAGTAAAGCTTCTGAACTTAAAAATGATAGAGATAAAGAAGCAGTCCTTAAAGTAATTGAAGCTTTTATTAATGATGTAGATAATAGAGATAATTAGCACAATGCAGTATCCGTGCTTTTTATAAATATATTTTATAGGAGGGAGATGTATGTAGTGCTATTAACTTTGTTAGAAGATGGTATTTCTCAAGATGAATATTTAGCGTACAACAATATTGTATTAAAATTTGTTAAGCTGCCTAGATATGTCTATGGTTTTATTTACAAATATAGAGATTACTTTCTTATAGCAATTAATCGAAGTTTATCAGATGAAAAGAAGAAAAAAACTATTCTGCACGAATTTGCTCATTTTGAATTGCATCATTGTGAAAAAAAAGTATTCGAATTCAAAATTGAGAACTTAGAAGATGAGGCAGATAGATATATGGATTTTTTATTAGAAAAGGAGTAAAAATGGAATCAGAAAAGAAAAAAATGCCAAAATGGGCAATTGCAATAATCATAATAGTAATAATTTGCGCAATCGCAGGTATTGCTGGAGGTGGCAATAGCGAACTTTCAGATAATAATAGTAAAGAAAACAATAATAATCAAGAAATACAAACAAGTGAAACGATAAAAGAAGAAGACAATATACCAACTGAATATAAAAATGCTTTAAATCAAGCTGATACATACGCTAATGTTATGCACATGTCTAAACAGGGAATATATGATCAATTGATTTCCGAGTATGGTGGACAATTTGAAGCTGATGCTGCACAATATGCAATTGATAATGTACAAGCAGATTGGAATGCAAATGCTCTAGCAACTGCTAAAAGCTACCAAGAAACAATGAGTATGTCTAAGAGCGCAATATATGATCAGCTTATTTCAGAATATGGAGAACAATTTACTCCAGAAGAAGCACAATATGCAATTGATAATTTAGACTAAAAATAAGAGCATAGCTCTTTTTTTATACAGGGAGGTGCAAAATGAAAAATCCTAACGGTTATGGAACGGTATCTATAATTGATAGAAAATCAAAAAGACGAAAACCTTATCGTGTTCAAGTATTTGTCGACTGGACTGACGAAGGTAAACCAATAAAAAAAACAATTGGATATGCTAGGACAAGAACTGAGGGCAAACAAATGCTTGCTAAGTATCATGATGAGCCGTTTGACTTAGATATGAACAACGTAACTTTTGAATATCTCTTTGACAAATGGTATGAATATAAAAAAAACACAAGAATTGGGGATAGTGCTAAAAAGAAATATATTTATATAAGAAAAAAATATGAAAGTGTAGAAAATAAAGCATTTATTGATATAACTAGATCTGATTTGCAGAAAGTTGTTGATGAAAGTGGAGTTAACGCAGAGTATCAGTCTAAAATACTTAATTTATATAAACAAATGTATAGATTCGCTAAAGGCAATAACATCAAAGTTGGTAATGATGTATCGATGTTTGTTAACATACCAGAAAGAGAAGAATCTACTTTACATAAACCTTTCTCAGATGACGAAATAAACTTATTATGGGCTAATAGAAATGATACAATAGACTTAGTCTTAATAGATGTTTACACAGGACTGAGGCCAGGAGAGTTGCTTAAAATAAATGAAATACATGATGATTATTTTATAACGGGTTCAAAAACAGATGCAGGTAAAGATAGAGTTGTACCTTTAAATTATAAAATAAAAGGTATTTTCCATAAAGCTGTTGAAAAAGGGCTGCTTAATAAATACAAAACATCTGATAATATATACCAATCTTGGAAGAAAGAATTTGAAAAACTAGGTATAGGTAGTCATAGTCCTTATGACTGCCGACATACTTTTGCAACTTTGATGGACAGAGCTAGGGCAAATGAGCAAATTGTAAAATTAATAATGGGACATCGAATTGAAGATTTGACAAAGAGAGTCTATACTCATAAATTGATAGAAGAATTAATCGTAGAAGTTAATAAAATTTAGTAAAAAAATGAATAAAAAATCACAGGTTTACCACACAATACTATTTTTTTGTTGATATAATTAGATAATCTTTTCACGTACTGGTCACCATTTTGACTTTTAAAGCAACCATTTCTGGTTGCTTTTTTTGTGTTTACAACGTGCTTTTCAAACTATTTAACTTTTAATTTTTGTCCAGGATAAATTAAGTTTGGATTAACAATATCATTCCAAGCAACTAACTGATTAACGGTAGTTTCAAACTGCTTTGCAATCTTAGTTAGATTATCGCCACTTTGCACCGTGTAATATGTAGATTGATTAATACCTAAAATTTCATTGACTCTAGCCTGTACTTCATCATATCTAGAACCAAGAGCTTGCTTTCTATCTTCTCCATTACCATACTTACCAGCAATGACTTCTTGAGCTAATTCATCAATTGTTTTCTCATTAGAACCAGTATCAGTTATGTCTATTCCTGCATACTTATCCCATGCGGTCCTATCCCCGTTAAAATAGTCTAAATTCAAATTACTACTATAACCACCTAACTTCCCTTTAGATGTATATTGCCACAACGCATAAAAACTCCAATACTTTAGTGGATATCTATCAAATACTGTAGTTTGAGCACTTCCATCATTCGTACCATATCCTGCAACCCATAAACCATAATTAGCATTCACTACACTCGTCCAATCATAACTTCTCATCACAGAAGCAGACATATAAATAATTGGCCTAACACCAGTTTTAGCATATACACTATCTAACCAAGCCTTAGCCCAAGCAACATTACCTAAATTACCACTTTCCCAATCTAAAATGAGAATAGCTTCGTTTTGATAACCTTTGGTCTTTTCAACAAACCAAGTTGCCTCAGCTTCTGCTGTATTGCCCAAATCGCATCTGGCGAAATGATAAACACCTAACTTTTTCCCCATTGCCTTTGCTTGTTGATAAAAAACATCACACATATCATCTGTGTACCCAACACCTTCTGTAGCTTTACAAATAACGAAATCTGTATCAATTACGGATAAATCAATTCC
>CALVUW010000066.1 GCA_944363695.1 uncultured Bacilli bacterium
ATAATGAAAAATATCAATTGATCGAATATCTTAGTATTAAAAAGATAGAAGCAGATGATAGAAAGAAAGAATTCGACAAATTAGTAGCAGAAACTAAGAAAATAGGGCAGGAGTTAGAAAATATCGTTAATAGTAAAAGTTGGAAACTAACGAGGCCACTACGAAAACTTACAGAAAAAAAACAGAAATAAAGGTAACTTTGTCAACTTTGTTTGCATTTGTGCTATAATAGTAACTACAAGGAGGGTATATGAAAAAACAGACAACAGAATATTCCATTATTGTTGATAATGTGTATAAAAAATTTAAATTGGTCTATGATAAGCCTTTTACTTTAAAAGAAAGACTTGTTTTTTGGAATAAAACAAAAGTGGGTTATCATGAAGTATTAAAAGGTATTAATTTAAAAATCAAAAAAGGAGAAACCGTCGCTTTAATTGGGGTTAATGGTAGTGGTAAGAGTACATTATTAAAGTTAATGACTAAAATAATTTATCCAACGAGTGGCAAGATTACTACGAATGGTAAATTAACTTCCTTACTAGAATTGGGCGCTGGTTTTCATCCGGATTTTACAGGGCGTGAGAATATTTATTTTAACGCTTCTATTTTTGGGCTTACGGCAGCAGAAATAGATGCCCGTGTGCAAGATATTATTGATTTTTCGGAATTAGGAGAATTTATTGAAGCACCCGTTAGAACTTATTCGTCTGGTATGTATATGCGTCTTGCCTTTTCTGTTGCGATCAACGTCGATGCTGAAATTTTACTAATCGATGAAATTTTAGCAGTAGGAGATCAACATTTCCAGGATAAATGTTTTGCTAAATTACAGGAACTTAAGAAAAGTGACAAAACGATTGTCATTGTCAGCCATAGTTTGAATTCTATTAAAAAATTATGTGACCGGGCCGTTTGGCTACATGAAGGACAGATACGGGAAGATGGTCAAACAAATAAGGTCATTGAAGATTATTTGAAGGTGTGTGGTTAATATGTTGAAGGAATTATATCAGTACCGACAATTATTAAAAAGTAATGTTCGAAAGGAAATACGTGGTAAATACAAAGGTTCTTTTCTAGGCGTACTTTGGTCATTTGTAAATCCCTTATTAATGACTTTAGTATATGCTATTGTCTTTCCTTTCTTGTTAAAAAGTAGTCAACCACATTACACGACCTTTATCGTCATTGCCGTATTACCTTGGACGTGGTTTACGACCACAATTTCCCAAGGAACTTCGACGATTTTAGCCAATGGTGGTATCATAAAAAAAGTGTATTTTCCACGAGAAATCTTACCGATATCAGTTGTAACCAGTGGTTTAGTTAACTTTTTAATATCTTGTTTAATTATTGCTATTTTCTTAATTTGTAGTGGTATCGGCTTTAGTCCTTATTTAGTATTTTTACCAATCGTTATTATTCTACAATACATGTTTCAGCTTGGTTTAATTTTAATTACCAGTGCGATTAACGTATATGTTCGTGATGCGGAATATATCATTAATTTCTTTGTGTCTATGTTATTTTATGCTACACCAGTTTTGTATTCTATGAGTATGTTCCCTGGTTGGGTTCAAAAAATCTTACGTCTTAATCCGATGACTACCATTATTGAAAGCTATCGAAATATTTTCTATTATCAAACCGCACCAGACTTTATGATGTTAGGATTTGTATTTATCGTGAGTATAGTTGTGTTATGGTTAGGATTTGTTATCTTTAAGAAACTAGAGAAAGGTTTTGCTGAGGAATTATAATGAAACATATTAAAATAGCAGGGGCAGTAGTACTGTATCAACCCACAGATGAGGATATTGCTAATATTTCATCCTATATAAAAGATATTGACCATCTATATGTTATGGATAATTCAACTAATGAGAATATAAAACGCTTACCCAAAAGTAAAAAAATAGAATACATATTTAATCATCAAAATCTAGGTATTGCAGCGCCTTTAAATCTAGCTGCTCAAAAAGCAAGAGAAGCCGGTTATACGTGGCTATTAACGATGGATCAGGATACATTTTTTCCATCGGGAATTTTAGCAACAATGAAAGAAAGAATTGCTACGATGGATACAGAAGATATTGGTATTGTTACTCCTTGGCATAAAACAAGGCTGAAAGTGGAGAAACCAAAGGAATCGATTTCTTATCCGTTAGATGTGATGACTTCGGGAAATTTAGTAAATCTAGCGATTCACGAAAAAATAGGTGGTTTTAAAGAGTGGTTATTTATCGATGGTGTTGATATTGAATATTGTTTGAATTTGCGTAAACATGGTTATCGGATTATGCGCTTTAATGATTTAGAGATTGATCATAATTTAGGAGATATCTTTTATCGGAATTTCTTTGGTAAAGAGCTATTAGTAACAAATCATCGGGCCATGCGTCGGTATTATCAAGCACGTAATTACCGTTATATTCGGGATATGTATTTAGAAGTGGATGAAGAATTCTGTCGGCGATTAGTCAAGTTCAAATCTATTTTATTAGCTATTTTATTATATGAAAAACAAAAATTTGCTAAAATAAAAGCCTATTATCATGGCTATCGCGATTATAAACAGGGAAAGAGAGGAAGAAGTTATGAGTAAAATAAAACACTTAGCTGAAAGGACATCAGAAACACTGAAAAATGAAGGGATTAAATCATTTGGGAGAAAATCGATTAATTATATTAAATTACGAACGATAGCCCGTCCTAAAATTACCCGTATTTACGGAGATGTATTATTTATTAATGGTTGCACTTTGCCCCATCCGACACGATATCGTGTCGATCATCAGATTGAACAATTATTAGCATCAGGAATGGCTGCTACTAGAATAGATTATGATAAATTAACCTTGGACTTAATGAAATATTATCGTTGTTTTGTTTTTTATCGCTGTCCGATTACGGATACCGTTAAACAATTTATCGAATTAGCTAAATCATATAATAAGGTTGTTTTCTTTGATATTGATGATTTAGTGATTGATAAAAAGTACACTGATACCATTGCTTATGTGAAAAGTATGAATCAGGATGATAAGAGAATCTATGATGATGGTGTAGAACGAATGCAAGCAACCCTAAAATTGTGTGATTATGCTATTACGACAACGGAACGCTTGCAACAAGAATTACAACATTATACAAAGGAAGTCTATATTAATCGTAATGTTGCTAGTGAGAGAATGACGGAGTTATCTCTAAGAGCAATTGCAGAAAAAAAACCTCATGATGATGTGGTATTAGGATACTTGTCAGGTAGTATTACTCATAATCCTGATGTAGAACTAATTAAACCAGTTTTAATTCGATTAATGAGAAAATATGATTTCTTAAAACTAAAATTAATTGGTGAGATATCAATTCCAGATGAGTTCAAAGAATTTCAAGATCGTATTGTCTTTGCACCGTTTATGTCATGGGAAAATCTTCCGAAGGTCATTGCTTCTTTAGATATCAATCTAGCTCCACTAGAAAAAAGTATTTTTAATGAAGCGAAAAGTGAAAATAAATGGGTAGAAGCAGCTCTTTGTCAAGTTGTAACAGTTGCTAGTGATATTGGTGCTTTTCATACCATGATTCATAATAGAGAAGATGGTTTCTTATGTAAAAATGAGAAAGATTGGGAAAGTGTTTTAACGGAGTTAATTGAAAATAAAACCTTACGGGAACAAGTCGCTAGTAATGCATATCAACGTATTATTAAGAACCATATAACCACTTATTCCGGTCATGGACTTGCTAAATTTATTCAAAGTAAATTAGCTAGAAATATTGCCTTTATTTTACCAACAACTAACATTAGTGGCGGTGTAAACGTTATTATTCGCCATATTAGTATGTTACGAAAACATGGCTATGATGTCTTTGTTATTAATATGGATAATAATGATACTGATATTGATAGTAAATGGGGCATTGTTCCGGTTATTAAAAAGCATAAGATGAAAGTATCTGGCCATGTTGATACAATGGTTGCCTCTTTATGGTCGACACTAGATTATGCAAAGAAAAGTCCGAATGTTTCTAGGAGAATGTATATTGTTCAAAATTATGAAACTGATTTTGCTAGTTTTGGGAAATATATGCGCATTGAAGCGAATGCTACTTATGAAGATGTAACGGGGGTTAAATACATAACCATTTCTAAATGGTGCCAAAATTGGTTACAAGATCGTTTTGAAAAAGAAGTTACCTATGCACCAAATGGTATTGATCTAAAACAGTTTGAATTCAAAAAACGTGATTTTAAAGGAAAAATTAAGATCTTAATTGAAGGAAATAGTGACGATTATTATAAAAATGTCGATGAAAGTTTTAAAATCGTGGAGAAACTAGATAAAGAAAAATATGAGATTCAATTCTTATCGTATCAAGGGGAACCTAAGAAATGGTATTATGTTGATAAATTCATGCATAAAGTCCCATATGCTGAGGTAGGTAAAGTATATCAAGATGCTGATATTTTAATCAAATCTAGTATATTAGAAAGTTTTTCTTATCCACCTCTTGAAATGATGGCAACTGGTGGCTTAGTAGTGGTTGCACCAAATGGCGGTAATGTAGAATATATTAAAGACCAAGAGAACTGTTTATTCTATGAACCAGGTAATATTGATGATGCAGTAGCGAAAATAGAACAATTAGCTAGTGATAAAAAATTACGTGATAAGCTAATCAAAGGTGGCCAAGCTACGGCAAAAGCCCGGGAATGGTCAGCAGTAGAGAAAGATATTATTAATTTATATAAATAGAAGTGGGTCATTATATGAAAGCAAAGATACAGTCAATGATAAAATGGTGTAAAAAGAAAAAAGGATTTTTATTTGTATTATTATGTCTAATCATTCTAACAATATTACGAGTGTATATGGCTATGCAAATTCCTCTTTTTGCTCAGGCTGGAGCTGATTATGATGACTTTTTAATGATTAAATACGCTGATAGTATTTTAACAGGTAATTGGTTGGGACCTTTTGGTCTTAGAACATTAGCTAAAGGTGTTTCCTTTTCTCTATTTATTGTTATAACGTATTTATTACATATCCCATATTCACTGGCTTTAATTTTAGTATATATTGGTGCTATCCTAATTTTTATTCAAGCGATAAAAAAGCTAATCCCTAATTGTTGTTTTCTAGTATGTATGTATCTTGTTTTATTATTTTCTCCTGTTATGTTACATGTAGAAAATACTCAAAAAATCTATCGAGGGGGACTAATTGTTGCTTGTGCATTATTGATTGTTGGTGCGATGATTGGTTTATATACTAGGCGATATGAAAAAAGATCTACACTTGTAAAATGGAGCCTTTTAGCAGGCATTAGTTTATCTTTCTTTTGGTTTTTAAAAGAAGATTCTATTTGGATTTTACCATTTGTTATTGGTGCTATGCTAATCATCATTATTGATATTTGTCAACATAAACCAAAAATAGACAAGATTCGTTCTAAAATTATCATTACGATTTTGCCGGTGATACTATTAGTCTTTGCTAATCTAGGTTACTGTTTAACTAATTATTTACATTATGGAGTTTTTACTGTAACGGATAGAACAGGAACTTATTTTACCGATATGATTCATGAATTATTATTAATTGAGGATGAGCAAGACATTAAAAATGTTTGGATTACCAAAGATATGATGTATCAAGCTATCGAAGTTAGCCCCACCTTACAATCGATTGAAGAAGAAATTGATGATATGTATGAGCATTCTTGGGCTCTAAAAGATAATGGCGAAATTGAAGGAGATCTTATTTATTGGAGTTTAAAAGAAGCCGTTGATGATGCTGGTATCTATGATCAAGGTGCTGTCGCGGTTAATGAGTTTTATCATCAGATAACAAAGGAATTACAAACTGCTTTTAAAGAAAAACGTTTAAAAGAAGAACAGGCTATCTTTTTATCTTCTGTTGCCAAAGGTTTGACTAAAGATGCTATAGATTATTACGCAAAGATTACTCCAGCGGCAATTGATACGCTAGTTGCTTATCGTGAAAATGAACTTTCTGTTTATGCGGCTACCGGTCCAAGAGAAGATATTGCACTAATGCAGCGTCTAACAAATTCAACCGTTGTTTGGCCTGATGAACTTACTGAGATGACAAAATCAACTACTGGTGTTATTTCATTAGCTAATTCACTTGCTGGTATCTATCAAACAACTGGTTGGTGTCTATTTATTCTAGGATGTGTAGGCTTTGTGTTACTAACGATTCGAATGATACGAAGTATTACACAAAAAACATATAAAGAAGTATCACTTTGGCTTATTACATTAGGATTATTTGGCACTATGCTGGTATTATTTATAGGGGTAACTTGGTTTTGTAGTTTCTTTGATTTTACCACTCTACGTTATATTTATAATTATGGATGTGGTTTGATTTCGTTACTACAAATTTTTGAAATAATTGGTATTTATGTAGTTGTACAATCAATCATTATGCTTTGGAAGAATAAAAGGGATAGAGTAGTTTA
>CALVUW010000067.1 GCA_944363695.1 uncultured Bacilli bacterium
AGAGGAGGTGTAATATGAAATTAGTAGAAGTATATTACAAAGTAAAAGATTTGCATAAATCTTCAGAATATTGTTTAGTATCTGAAAAATTATTGCCTCATTTAAATTTGGATGATGAAGTTATAGTTGAAATATCAAACACTGTGCAAACAGCAATAATTAAAACGATAAATGATGTAATTGAAGAAGATATGCCTATTGTAACCGCAACTGTTCTTCGCAAAGCGACTACAGCTGATCAACGACAAGAAACACAAAATGATAAAGACAGTGATTTAGCTTTAAGCTTTGCCCAAGAACAAGCCAAAAAGTTAAAGTTAGATATGCATTTTGTAGATTCATTCTATACTTTCGATCGTAAGCAATTATATTTAACATATGTTGCTGATATGCGTATTGATTTTCGTGAATTAACTAAAATATTAGCACAAAAGTATAAAACGCGAATTGAGCTAAGACAAATCGGAGTTCGTGATAAAGCTAAAAAAATAGGGGGATTAGGGCCATGCGGATTGTTTTTATGCTGTAATACCTTTTTAACAGACTTTATTAGTGTATCTATTAATATGGCTAAAAACCAAAATTTAGCTTTAAATCCTTCTAAAATTAATGGATTGTGTGGTCGTTTGTTGTGCTGTTTAAATTATGAAGATCAAACTTATACAGAGCTTAAAAAAAATTTACCGTCTGTAGGTACGATGATAGAGTCTGAAAATGGCCTTGGTAAGGTTATTGCTGTAGATATTTTGCGTCAAACTTATACTTTGGAATTTTCTAATAAAGAGATTATTGAGGTAACCGTTTAAAATGTTAAAGCTAGAAGAACTATATCATAAAGGTCATACTTTTTATATGTATCACAAGGATACATCTTTTAAATTAACTACAGATAGTGTTCTAGTTGCTGATTTTATAAAATTAACTAAAAAAGACAATCGATTGGTTGATTTTGGTACTGGCCTTGGAACGATATTACTATTGGTTGCAGCTAGATCTACAATTTCAATGATTGGATTAGAATTGGATTCAGAAACAGCAGCAATAGCACGGGAAACTGTGAAATACAATCATTTAGAAAATCAAATTCAAATTATTACTACTAGAATTCAAGATGTTTCTAATTATATAGCTAATAACAGCATTGATGTTGTTATCAGCAATCCGCCTTATTTTAAAGTATATGAAGGTTCACCGTTAAATAGTACTCGTACTAAAATGATTGCTAGGCATGAAATAGAAATTACGTTTGAAGAATTAGTTCAATCAGCTAATAAAATATTGAAAGAACATGGTAGATTTGTTTTTATTCATCGAGTAGATAGAATGATAGAAATTTTAGAAATTTTAAAGAAGTATAAATTTGAACCAAAACGTATGAGAATGATTCATGATACAAAAGAACAGGGTGCTGTTTTATTTTTAATGGAAGCTACTAAACAGGGAAAATCTGGCTTAAAGATAGAAGCACCACTTATTTTAAAGGAGGGATGATATGAATAATAAACCTAATTTATATTTAATACCAACCCCGATTGGAAATTTGGATGACATTACGATTCGCGCATTAAAAACTTTGGAATTAGTCGATGTTATTTTTTGTGAAGACACACGTGAAACTACTAAATTGCTCCATCATTACCATATAAAAAACAAACTAGTAAGCTGTCATGAATTTAACGAAGAAAAAATGAAAGAAAAGGTTCTTTCTTATCTGCAATTAGGAAGTAATGTAGGGGTAGTAACAGATCAGGGCACGCCATTAATAAGTGATCCCGGTTATAAAATTGTTGAATTTATAATAGAACATCATTATACTGTAATTAGTTTACCTGGTCCTACTGCATTTGTTCCTGCGTTAACTATCTCTGGTTTACCGCCACAACCTTTTCTTTTTTATGGCTTTTTAAATGCTAAAGAGGTAAAGCAAAAAAAAGAATTAGAAATTTTAAAAGTTTTTCCGTATACAGTTATATTTTATGAAGCACCTCATCGTATTTTAAAAACATTGCAAGTCCTAAATTCTGTATTTGGTGATAGAAAAGCTTGTGTTGTAAGAGAAATTTCAAAAAAATACGAAACAGCTTATTATGGTTCTTTAACAGAAATTAAGAGTTCAATTAATGAACCCAAAGGAGAATTTGTGATTGTAGTAGAAGGAGCTCGGACGGAAACTGAACTAGAAAATTTATCTATTTCAGAACATATAGAATTATATTTAGCAGATGGCATGAGTACAAATGATGCTATAAAAAAAGTAGCAAAAGAGCGTCATATAGCCAAATCTATTATTTATAAAGAATACCATCAAAATAAAGAAGGTGAATGATATGAAATTAATTGTTGGACTAGGAAATCCTGGAAAAGAATATGAAAATACGCGTCATAATACAGGTTTCTATTTTTTAGATCATTATGAAACCTTAAAAAATTATACATGGAAAGAAAAATATCATTCCTTATATGTGGAATTGACAATAAATCACGAAAAAGTCATTTTTATCAAACCACAAACTTATATGAATAATTCTGGAGAGGCAGTTGCTGCTTTTGCTAATTATTATCACATATCTACTTCAGATATATTGATTATTAGCGATGATTTGGCTTTACCTCTTGGTCAGTATAGACTTCGTTCCCATGGTAGTTGTGGTGGTCATAATGGTTTGCGTAGTATAGAACAACATTTACATACTGATACTTATAATCGGTTAAGAATTGGGATTGCATCTTCTACCATTCATGATACTGTGAGCTATGTTTTAGGTAAATTTTCTATTGAGGAACAAAAAATACTATCATCGCTAGTCGATACAGTTAATCAAATCATAACAGACTATATTCTTCTTGATTTTAATGAATTAATGAATAAATATAATCATCGAAAGTAGGGGGTACAATGTTAGATTCGTTTTTTCCAACTATATATGATAAAGATGTTGCTTTTACTGGATTGACAGAAGAGCTTTTTTCTATGTATGTAACACAATTACATAAACAACAAAGAAATATTATTATTATGACAGCTAGTCTGATCGAAGCGAACAACTTATTTTCTTCACTTGCTAATTATACAGATCAAGTATTGTTGTTTCCGATGGATGATTTTTTAACGAGCGAAGCCATTGCGATCAGTCCTGACTTGATGATTTCAAGGTTAGAAACTTTGCAGAGTATCGAAACTGGTGAGCCAAAAATAATCATTACTAATTTAATGGGATACTTACGTTTTTTACCAGTAAGAAAATTATATCAACAGCAAATTATTTCATTAAAAGAAGAACAAGAAATCCCTCCTAAAAAACTAGTTCAGCAATTAGCAAAGATTGGTTATAATCGGCAAAGTTTAGTAACAAAAACTGCAGAATTTGGTGAACGCGGTTTTGTAGTAGATGTTTTTCCAATTGGAGAGGACCATCCTATTCGTATTGAATTTTTTGGAGATACAATTGATTCTATTCGTTATTTTGATGAAAAAAATCAACGTTCAATTGCTGCTATTAAAAAAATAGATATTTATCCTGCAACTGAAATTTTAGCAGATTGCGATATACCAATGGAAAAGATGCAAGCGAAATACTTGCCTTTATATACAAAAGTTGCAAACATCGCAGCATATCTACCTGATGTAGTAACCATTTATAAAGATATAGAACAAATTAAAACCTCGTATTATCAGTTACAAACTGAAATAATGGAATATCAGCAAAGTAAAGATTCTGCATTTCAACAGTCGTATATGTTTTCGTTTGAATCATTAATGGATGAACATGCTATTGAGTATTTAACACTTGATAATATTTCACCATCTAAAAAACGTTTAATAGATTTTCAGGCAAAGGAAATTCCTTCCTTCCAAGAAAATCAAGAAGCCATCGAAAAGTTTCTTCGTCAACAATTAAACGACCAGAAGACCGTTGTAATTTGTTTACCAGACTATCAATTGCAGAGTTTACAGAAAAAGTTGCACTTTTCTTTTGTAGTCACAGATATAAATCACCTTAAACCAGCATCAATAAACTTAGTTTCGTATGATATGTCAAAAGGCTTCATCTATCAGAACTATGTTATTTTAACAGCTAATGAATTATTTCAAACGCAAACATCTAGAAAAAAATATAAGACAAAGTTTAAATATGCTAGTAAAATTACAGATATTAATAAATTAGAAATTGGTGATTATGTTGTCCATCAAATTCACGGAATTGGTCAATATAATGGTTTAACAACATTAGAACAAGGTGGTATTAAAAAAGATTATTTAGAAGTACTTTATCAAGGAAATGATAAATTATATATTCCAGTAGAAAAAATAGAATTATTATCAAAATATACTGGAAAAGAAGGAGTAGCACCAACGATATATAGATTAGGTGGTACACAATGGGGAAAAGTAAAACAAAGAGTAAAGAAAAAAGTTCAGGATATGGCTGCTGAATTATTGCATTTACAGGCAGAAAGAGAAAGTAGGAAAGGCTTTTCTTTTTCTAAAGATACCGAATTACAACGAGAATTTGAAGAAGCTTTTCCTTATATACCTACTAATGACCAATTATTAGCCACTTCCCAAATAAAAAAAGATATGGAACGTCCTATTCCGATGGATAGATTATTAGTAGGAGATGTAGGATATGGAAAAACAGAAGTTGCATTTCGTGCTATTTTTAAAGCCATTATGGATAATAAGCAAGTGTTGTTGTTATGTCCAACCACTATTTTGTCTAAACAACATTATGATAACGCAATCGAAAGATTTAAAGATTTTCCAGTTACCATAGGATTATTAAATAGATTCACTTCTCCCAAAGAAGAAAAACAAATTTTGAATCAATTAGCAACAGGTACAATTGATTTGGTTATTGGTACACATCGACTATTGAGTGATGACATTAAACCTAAGAATTTGGGATTACTAATTATTGATGAAGAACAACGGTTTGGCGTTAAACATAAGGAAAAACTAAAACAATACAAATCAAACATCGACGTTCTTACCTTAACAGCTACACCAATACCACGAACCTTACAAATGTCAATTGTAGGTTTAAGAAGTTTATCATTAATAGAAACACCGCCAGTAGATCGTTATCCTGTACAAACATATGTTATTCCAGAAAATAGGCAGTTAATTCGCGAAGCAATTGTAAAAGAGCTTTCTCGTGGTGGACAGGTATTTTTCTTATTTAATTCGGTAGAACATATTGAACAGAAGGTATTTGAAATTGAAATGTTAGTCCCAGAAGCAAGGGTTATTTATGCTCATGGCCAAATGAATAAAGAAGAAATAGAAAATAGAATGATTCAATTTGTTAATCATGAAGCAGATATTTTAGTATGTACAACGATTATTGAAACTGGTATTGATATTCCCAATGTTAACACACTTATCATTTTAAATTCTGATCGTTTTGGTTTAAGCCAATTATATCAAATTCGTGGACGTGTTGGTCGTAGTAATAAAATTGCTTATTGCTACTTAATGTATACGCCCAATAAAATCTTAACAGAGACGGCAGTTAAGCGTTTAAATGTTATTAAAGAATTTACAGAATTAGGTAGTGGTTTTTCGATTGCCACAAGAGACTTATCAATTCGTGGAGCAGGAGATATTTTAGGTAAAGAACAAGCAGGCTTTATTGATAGCGTTGGTATAGATTTATATTTAAAACTTTTAAATGAAGAAGTAGCACGTTTAAAGGGACTTCCTGTATCAGAACCTGAAACAGGAGAAGCACAATCTTCTTTATTACAAGTATCAACGCATATTAGTGACTCTTATGTTGCTGATACAGATTTAAAAATAGAGATTCATCGTCTTATTAATGAAATTGATAGTAAAGAAAAATTAGAAGAAACCAGAAAAACTTTAGAAGATAGATTTGGAAAACTAGAACCATCATTGATTATTTATATGTATGAAGAATGGTTTGAAAAAATGGTACAGCAAATTCCAGTAACCAAGGTAAGGCAAACAAGAAATAGCATTGAATTATACTTTAATAAACAGACAACCGAAAAAATAGATACAGAACAGCTATTTTTAAATGCATTCCACATTAATACGATGTTTCGTTTTAAAAGTCATGGAGATGATCTAACAATTATCTTGGATACGATAAAATTAGAAAAACATCCTATATTTTATCTAACTGCTTTATTATCTACCTTACTTTAATTATTCTTGACGAATTGTTAAGAGCCTGTTATTCTTAAAATATTAGGGAGGCTAGATAATGGATACCACCATTTTAGAACAACATAAACAAATATATATGCAGGCAGGGAAAGAATTAATTACGAATAATACAATTGCTCTGATTACGGACGATATTTTACCGTTGTTTGCAATGCCACCTTTAGAAACAATGGATTTAATGAAACAGCGTTTCTTT
>CALVUW010000068.1 GCA_944363695.1 uncultured Bacilli bacterium
ATTATATCAAGCAAGAAGAAAAATTCTATTGCCAAAATAAAAACTTTTATGGGAAAGTGACTATGTATTAAAAACTTTAATTAGTAAAGTAGATAGAAGTGTTTTAGAAGATACAGATAAATTAAAATATGTCGTAAGACATTTTATAGATGGTCTATCAAGACATTATGATATTGATCAATTAACCGATTATGACAAAGTTTTCTTAGCCTATCATTTTATAAAAGATGGAAATCAATTGAATATTACTTTTGCTAATGAAAGAACATTTTATGGTATGGATGGCAAACAACATCTAAATGCTTCAGAAGATCATTGGGAATCAAGACCTTATGGAACTTATATAAGAAGAAAAGGCGTATGTGAAGGTCAAGCAAGATTATTTAGAGTTTTATTAAACAATTGGGATTTTGAAGTTAATGCTACAACTATTAATGGCCAGTCTCCACTAGGGCCACACTGTTGGTTGGGTGTAGAAATAGATGATAAACTTTTTTATTGCTGTACTACACAAGGAGGGTTATTTTCAGGATCAAACTTCATAGCAGATAGCAAGGAATATTATCCACAAATTTATACAAGATCAGCATTGAGTCAAGAAGATCTAAAAAAAATTGAAAGTCATGTTAGAAGTTTAAAAAGGTAATTAATAAGAAAATTTATTTTTCAGTAATATAGATCGTGTAACCTATATAAAATAAGTTATACAAGAAAGATTTAGGGAGTTACCCTTCCCTTCTTAAGCTATGGCGGTAGTTCCTTATTAATTAGTTTGATTAGTGTTGGTATCTTATTAAACATTGCCAAATCTACTAAAAATGAAATTCCCCAAAGAGATAGGTCTTTTCTATTCAAAAGAACATTCCCTAACTAGTAACAGCTCATATGGATACTTTAACTATGTATAAAATTAAAACATTGAAAATCGTCTAAGCAATAGTAATACATTACAAATACAATATTTTACATTGTGTTGACAGAGGCTTTGACTTAATATATAATTAATATAGAAATGAGGGATAATATGGAGACTGCAAATCTAAATGTTCGTGTTGATGCCAACGACAAAAAAGGGTTTGAGCAATTTTGTACTAGTGTCGGAATGAACGTATCTACAGCGATTAATATGTTTATAAAGGCAGTATTAAGAGAGCAAAAACTACCTTTTGAAGTTAAAGCAAATACTTTTGATAAGAAAATTTATGAGAAATTAAAGGAAGCAGAATTAGAAATGTCTAATACTTCTAAGAGATATTCTAAAGAAGAAATTTTAGACAGTATAAATAATATTATAATGTAGATTATGTACAAAATAGAATTTTTACTTCTTGCTTAAAAAGATATAGATGATATTATCTATTACATTTCTCATAACCTAAAAAATATTACAGCATCAAAAAAATTAAGGGATTTGTTTATGCAGAGTCTTGATAATATTATAGAATTTCCTTATGGAAGCTCTATATATCAATCAGTTGGTACTTTAAAATATGAATACAGAAGTTATAGAGTAAAAAATTTTCTTATGTTTTATATAGTAAATGAAAAACAAAAATTAATTACGATTGTTAGAGTTTTATACCAAAAAATGGATATTAATAATATATTAGAATAACTAGATTAGGAACGAAAGACAGTAAACTATTGCAAGTCGTATCAAGGGTTTGTTAAGAAAAATATATAAGTAGTTAGAATTTTTATAGAAATAATGTCAAAGAACTTATGAAAAGAGCATTCTCATTAAGAAAGGCTCTTTTTTGTTACTTTCTAAATGATGAGCAAACAGATTCGATGCATTCACTTGATTAAATATCATGGATAATGTTTTTTTAGAGCCTAAGTAAAAGTTCCAAAGAGATAGGTCTTTTCTATTCAAAAAGAACATACACTAAATTGATAGTGGGTGATCTGACATGTTTGTAAAGAAAATTGATAGCCGTATCAAAGTGGTATTACTGATTTTTACACTATTGCTCCTCTTAATTATCATTCGTGTTATTTATGTCCAAATGATAGATTATGAACGGTTATCAGACCTAGCTAGTGATTTGTGGAGCCGCAATCTTCCTATTGAAGCAAATCGTGGACGGATTCTAGATCGTAACGGTGTAGTACTAGCCGATAATCTTACCACCACTTCATTAGTGCTAGTTCCCAATCAAATTAAAAACAAAGAAGAAGTAACATCTAAACTAGCAGAAATTTTAGGCGTCAGCTACGACGACATGAAAGAGCATGTTTTTAAAGAGACTTCTATTGAACGTGTACATCCAGAAGGTAGACGTCTATCATATGAAATCGCTGATCAAATTGAAGCTTTAGGCTATGATGGCGTTTATTTAGTGAAAGAAGCCAAACGTTATTATCCTTATGGTAGTCTCCTAGCACATGTTTTAGGCTATGTAGGAATTGATAATCAAGGCTTATCAGGTCTAGAACTACAATATGATGAATACTTAACCGGTGAAGCAGGTGCTATTAAATACTTTTCGGATGCAAAAGGCAATAAGCTGGCTCTAAATGACATTTATATTCAACCGCAAGATGGGATGGATCTCCAATTAACTATTGATATTAATATCCAACAATCATTAGAACGAGAATTAGATAATGTCGTCGATATGTTCAATCCTGATATGGCCTTAGCCTTAGTCATGGATCCTAATACGGGTGAAATCTTAGCCATGAGTTCTCGCCCTACGTTTGATCCTAATAACTATAGTGATTATGGTAGTGAAGTTTTAAATCGTAATTTACCAATTTGGGCTACTTATGAGCCAGGATCTACGCAAAAAATCATCACCACCGCTGCAGCTATTGAAGAAAAAGTTATTGAGTTATACGATGAACATTTCTATGACAGTGGTTCTGTACAAGTAGATACAGCTCGCATAAAATGCTGGAAAGCAGGTGGTCATGGTGATCAAACATTCTTACAGGTATTACAAAACAGTTGTAACCCAGGCTTTGTCCTAATGGGTCAACGTTTGGGCAAAGAAAAACTCTTTTCCTATCTAGATTTATTTGGTTTTGGAGAAAAAACAGGTATTGATTTAAATGGTGAAGGGAGCGGTATTATCTTTCCATTATCAAAAGTTGGCAACATCGAATTAGCAACAACCGCCTTTGGTCAAGGTATCAGTGTTACCCCTATTCAACAAGTAACAGCTATTTCGGCAGTTTTAAATGGTGGTAATTTATACAAGCCCTATGTTTTAAAAAATATATTGGAACCTGAAACAGGTAATGTCATGTTGCAAAACAGCGCCCAACTGGTTAGAAAAACGATCAGTGAAGAAACAAGTGCCACGATGCGTTATGCCCTAGAAAGTGTTGTAGCACTAGGTGGTGGGAAGGCCACTTATATTGATGGCTATCGTATCGGCGGCAAAACCGGTACGGCCCAGAAAGTAGAAAACGGAGCTTACTTAGTCAATAACTATATTATGTCTTTTGTTGGTATAGTACCAAGTAATAACCCCGAAGCCGTCTTATATTTAGCCATTGATAATCCTAAAAACACTGCGATGCTTTCTAGTTACACCACCACCCCTATTGCTAGACGTATTCTACTAGATATTATTGAAGCACTAGATATCGAAAAACAAGAAGGTGGTATTGAAAAAGACTGGGAATGGAGCGATCAAGTTTACTATGAAGTAGCAGATGTGGAAGGCAAAACACCAGAAGAAGCCAAGAAATTACTGGAACATTTTGCCCTTGAATATACCGGAAGTGGTGACTATATCATTTCTCAATCACCAGAAGCTGGACAAAGACTCCCTGAAGGCAGTACCATCAAACTATTACTAGGTAATTAGTAGAAACTGAATATAGCAAATGTAACCTATTTTTTCACGAAATTTTCATTTTTTGATTGACAACGATAAAATTTTTCATTAGTATAGTGAGTCAAATTAAAGGAAACATTTTGTTAATCGGTAGGGGTTCGGTTGATAGGATATTTTCTTTGATAGAATCATCTGTCTTTTGTATAAAATACGAAAGTCTACAGATAATAGTTGTGGGAGGAAAAAATGTCAAAGAAAAATATGCTCTTTAGTATTTGTCTGCTAATTTTAAGTGTATGTTTTATAACAGATGTACATGCTGAAGTGCCAAACACGAACGAAGAAAACATACCAGTAACACCTTATGAAGAAGAAACTTCTAGATGGGAAGCCGTTCAACCAATCAAAAAAGTAACCAGCGAAGGACTTATCATTGAAGCTAATTTTGATAATCTTGATGCTAGCATTTTTGAAATCAGTGGAACGGTTAATCTAACTGTTACCATTCCTGAAGATTACAACTTAGACACCATCGTTATTTCTTACGATATCTTTGGAGAAATCGCTAAAGATATTTCTCAAGGTACAGATAATAACTTCTATTTTGATAACGCCTTTCAATCAGGCGATGGAATCAAAATCAATCTTGTGATTAACAACTTATCTAAATTTACTTACTTATATGATGAAACTTCATTTGAAATTTTTCCAAAAGAAGATATTGTTTATGACAAGGTTACAACGGTAGAACCAAGCGACGAAGAAACACCACTATTCAATGATCTAACAGTTAATGAAAACTATCATTTCATGCGTGCTTATAACACAGCATTACAAGCATTAATTCCAAATTCTAGTGCACCTTATATGACGGATGAAAATGTAGGAGCAGCATTAATAAATGCTGGTTATGCTAATGGTATTGCAGATCTAGCTCAATATATGTTAGATTTCTACAATGCTAAATATGATACAAATTATACTCGATTAGATCAATTCCCAGATGGTATCATTCGTGAAATTTTATGTGAAAAAGATCCATTCTTCACACCAAATAGCGCTTATGATTATTATGGAATTTGGGTAAGTCCTACTAGACCAGATCAGGAAGATATCTTAAATGAAATTAAAGCGTTAGGTTTTAATGACCCAACAGAAGCAGTTCTAGCTTATTACAACGAAGTTTATCAAACAAATGCTACTAGAATTGTCGACTTACCAGAAGAAGCCTTAGATGATTTCTTTGCATCACATGGAACCGAAAATATGCCTTCTGTTTATGAAACCAATCCAGATTTAATCGCATTAAGTTATGATTATTTCTACAATAAAGGCTTATCCTTTGGTTTCGAAGGTGATGAAGTAAATAGTGATAACTCTGAAGATTATGCTATCGGTGAGTATATGCGAGATGAAGCAAAAGGTGATGATTATATTACAACCAATGCTGGTACCTTAGCACCAAATACAAATAACTATACGATAAACGGTGGCTTATATACAGCTGGTAACTATCTTATGAATAGCTATTTAGGATATGAATTTAATATCGATATGCAATTAACATACTCTGCCCTAAAAGGTACAGTAATTGCCAAATATGTTGACATTAATGGTAATATCTTGGCTGATGATGTCATTACTAAAGATATGGTTGGTAAAGATTATCAAACATTTCTAAAATATTTCGATGGTTATAATCTATATACGATCGAAGGAGAAGAAACTGGTCAATATATTAACGGTGTGATTGAAGTAGTTTATATCTATGCAAAAGATGTAGCAACAGAAGAAGAACCGGGAACCGGCTCTACCTCTGCCCCAGTATTTGAAATTACACCACCAAAAACTGGTATTTCTTATCAAAATGAAAATGTATATTATATTCTCTTGTTAGCTTTAGGGGCAGCATTTATTGCTAAACCACTAACAAGTAAAAAATAAATATTACGATAGAATTCCCTTTGGAATTCTTTTCGTCTTAAGGGGTGATGTTTATATGAAACGAAAAACCATTTTAGCTACTATTATGGTCGCTATAGTAATTGTCACTGCTCTATTTTTTGGCTCATCACAAAACAAGGGACAAGAGCATCAAGACCAAGTAGAGAAAAGCCAAGAGAAAATACAATATCAAGAAATAAGTACTAAAACAGCAGACAGTAATATCATAGCGGCTTACCAAAAAGAATTTAATAACACAGATATTATCGCAGAAATTTCTATTGAAAATACTGATTTAAAAACACCAGTCGTCCAAGGTAGTGATAATGACTATTATCTGCATCACTTATTAAATAAAGAAAAAAACGATTTGGGTAGTGTATTTTTGGATTATAGAAATACTATCACCGATAGAAAAATATTAATTTATGGACATAACTCTGAAAA